>JBGTCJ010000657.1:0-8378 GCA_041748895.1 Pirellulaceae bacterium | reverse complement strand
ATTAATTTTGTCGCCGGCGCCATCATCACGTTGGTCTGCTACGCGTTGGTCCCCTAGCTGGAGAGCGCCACGCTGCGAAGCGGCGCCTTGGCGGATGCGATCACAAAACATGGCGGAGCCGCGGAATACTCGCCCGCTGGCTTGGGACAATCCATCACACGGGATACACTCACAAAGAGTAAACGTCAGGCCGCGAGCATTTCCGCCGCAATCGACTTGCGGTTCCCCCCAATCCAAAATCCTCCAATGAGATTCAAACCGATGTGTACAGCGTTCACGCGTCTATTCACGAGGTCCATAGCTTCCTCCAGCGTCGTATGTCTGCTGGCGATCGGGTTCTCCAACCCCACGCAGCGCGTCGCGATTGGCCAGGAGGCCGCTCCACCGGCTGAAGCGATCACGGTCTTCGGTGAAGCCAAGCTCGAAGTGCCGAAGACTTGGCAGCGAACCAACCCTCAGTCTTCGATCGTTGAGCACGAGTTTATCGCCAAGGGGGCCGCAGACGGAGATCAGGCCTCCCCGGTTCGAATCACGATGATGGCTGCCGGCGGCGATGTCCAAGCCAATATCGACCGCTGGAAAACGCAGTTCACCGGGGGCGATGCGGCGGCTCAGAAAGCCGAAGAAAAGAAGATTGGCAAATGGACGGTTCACCTCGTTGATCTGTCGGGTAAGTTTCAAGAGCGGATGGGTGGCGGCCCCTTCGGCGGCGGTCAAGTGGTCGAGCGGGACGGCTACGGCATGACAGGCGTGATTCTCGTCCACCCCGAGGGTCGAAAGTACTTCATCAAGGCGACCGGCCCTGGCGACGCGGTCAAGGCCACACGCGCCAGCCTGGTGACCATGCTCGAAGGACTTTCCAAGTAAAGCCTTCATGAACATTCAGAGCTTCCTTGAGCATCACGGAATCATCCGCAACCCCTTCGCAGAAGAAGACGCTCAAACCGATCCGGTGTTCAAAGAACACTGCATCAGCAGCGCCTATCATCCGGTTTGGGACAAAATCTACGGTGATCCGGCGGACCCATCGACAGCGATCATCTTTGGCCTCAAAGGAAGTGGGAAAACGGCGATGCGATTGCAAATCGATCGCCATTTGATGCGGTACAACCAGGAGCACCCCGACCGACGTGTGTTCGTGATTCATTACGACGATTTCAACCCGTTCCTCGATCACTTTCGCGAACGGTTGAGCCACCGTCAGGCGAGCAAGCCTGAGAAAGTGCTCGACGCCTGGCGACTCTGGGATCACATGGATTCGATCCTTTGTATCGGCGTGACCCAATTGGTCGACCAGATTCTGACTTCCGACGATGACCCCGTCGTCGACGCTCCTGCGAAGGCCTCCCAGAAGCTCACCAAAGGCCACCTGCCTGAGCTGCCACGATCGTCCGCCCGGGACCTGCTCCTTCTGGCCTGCTGTTACGACCAGTCAACGTCCGACACCTTCGACGGGCGTTGGACTCAGCTACGTCGAAAACTGCGATATCGCAACTGGAAGGCTCATTTCGATTGCACGCTTGCGATTCTGTGGGCCGTCGGCGCATTGGCCCTCGTTGGATCGCTTTGGTATCGGGGATCGATTCGTGACGTGACGGCGCTTTGGCTCTTTCCCGTGCTGATGCTTCCGGGCGTTCTGCCTTACCTGCTCCGATGGCTGCGATGCCAATGGGCCGCAATGGGCATACACGGCCACATGCGGGTCGGCAAGCGCGAAACGGGTTCGCTGCGCCGCGTGTTGCTCAAATTCCCGCCGAAGGAACTCGCCAGCCAACCGCTTCCGAGACTCGACCGAACCGACGACCGCTACGAACTGCTCAACAAACTCCAATCGCTTCTGGGGAGGCTTGGTTACGCCGGCACGATTGTTCTGATGGATCGCGTTGATGAACCCGACCAGATCGGCGGGAAACCCGAGTTGATGAGGCGTTTCGTCTGGCCGATGCTCGATAACAAACTGCTCAAGCACCAGGGGCTCGGTTTCAAACTGATGCTGCCCAAGGATCTCTACCGCGACATTGAACGCGAGGGGAGCGAATTTCACGAGCGCGCCCGATTGGACAAGCAGAATGTCATCCCGTCATTCCAGTGGACCGGTGAGTCGCTGTACGACCTCACCCGCGCGCGGATGCTCGCCTGCACCCTTGAAGGTCGAGAAGTCGAGCCGGTGGACTTCTTCGATCAAGGCGTGAGCTACGAACGACTATTGACCGTCTTTCAATCGCTTCGGGTGCCGAGGCACCTTTTTCGCTTCCTTCACCGCGTTCTCGTGGAGCATTGTCACCGTTTTACTGATGCCAAGCCCAAATACACGATCGATGCGGCGACATTTGAATCGATCTACGCGGTTTATCTTCGCGATGTCGAGCCGATGGTTAATTCAGCTTGATCATTAGCCCATCGGGTTTCTGCCCCTGAGAAATTGGTATCCCGGCGCCAACGTCCTCACCTGGCGAACGGCGATGGATCCCCAATACCACGCGGTGCTTACCCGGTTCGAAGCGTTTTTGCTCAAGCGCCCAAAGCGGCACCGGTCGCTCGTTGATCCAAACGCTCAGGCCATCGGCGGGGGGCAAATCCAATCCCGTCGTTTCCCCCGGAGGGACCTCGAGATCCCAGCGGACGAAGGAGATCGGTGGCGTCGTTTGGTGCGGCTTGAAGACGTCTAACTCATCAATCGGCAACCTGCCGTCAACGGTCGTTGTAACCATTCGCCACTGCAGCATGGCGGCCGACGTTGCGGCGGAGTCGATGCTCGTGCGGTTGAGGTAGCGGTTGGATTCGGGCGAGTACACCAATGTCTCGAACGACCTGATAATCGGCTCGGTCGAAACCGTGTAATTCGGGTCTCGCCCCAGAGCCGCGAGGAATGCGACCAGATCGACGAGTTCGCTTTTCGTCAACGAATCAAGCAACCCCGCCGGCATCAGTGATTTTCCGGGCGATTCTTCTTCGATGGTGTCAGTCCTGAGCGTGACTTCGGCCCCGTCCGCCAACCGCAGCTGGAGCGTTTCTTCGTCGCGACCGATCGCGATTCCCGAAGTCACCCGGCCATCATCGGTGAGGATCGTGAGTGTGCTGTAACCTTCCTTCAGCTTGGCACTCGGTTCAATCAACGACTCGAGGATGTAATCGAGTTGTGACGCCGAACCCAGTGAGATCAGATTCGGGCCAACCAATCCCCCCGCCGTCCCGATCGCATGACATGCGACGCATTGCAGCGCCGCCCGACGGTAGACTTGCTCACCCGCTGCGGGGTCGCCCCCCTTGCGGACGTCCGTCAAGATTTCGGCGGCAAAAGTATCGCTCCACTTCCATCCGGCGTCATCCAACTTCCCCGCTTGGCGGATCGCCGACTCGATCGCCTCATCGCCTCCTGCCGAGCGAATGTTCGTCAGGAGAACTCTCGCGCGATCGGCGCTCATGTCGACGTCCTGCAGCGCGGTGGCGAACGGTTTGGCTGTCCCTTTGTTGGACTTCAGTGTGACCACTAACTCGCTGGCAAGCGAATCGCTTTGGATTCGGCAAACCAGCGCGGCGGCAGTCACCGCAGCCACCTGAGGCCGCTGACGCATGATCGCCTTCACGGCCGTCGTCGCTTCGGCTTCGCCAACGTATTGTGCCCATCGATCGAGAGTCCGCTTCGCTTCCGGAGAATCGAAGTTACCCAGCGCGTCGATTGCCGCAGTTCGGATCGCGATATCCGGGCTCCGATCGAGCCACTTCAATAGCGCCGGCATCAATGCCGACGAACGCCAGGCACCGACGATCGCCAGGAACGTCTGCGGGTCGCCAAGCCGTTCGCCCCAGCGACCCACCGCGTCGTCACCAACGAGCGAGGCCACGCGGGCCGATAGAATTGAATCGGCCTGGTCCGGAACCGTGCGGTCGCTCCGTGTGCGAACGAGCAAACGTTCGAGCGTGAATCGAGCGATCGACGAAAGGGGTGCGTCTAGATCGTCGCCGAGCGTTTTTTTAAGGAGTTTTCCGAGCGTTGCGGGATCACCCGACTGAGCGATCGCGCTAACGAACGTTTCCCGATCGTTGGCGCTCAAAGAGCGGTCGTCGAGAATCGCCAGCAATGCTCCTGCGGCTTCGGGCGATCGAGCCGACGTCACCGCAAAGGCTAAGCCCTCGGCATGAGGTCGCCATTGCAGCTGGCCACTGCTTAGAAGATCGATCCACCGGGGCGATGTCGATCGGAGCGATTGCCAAAGCGCGAAATCGATCACATCGTCGTCTCTCACCTCCGCCGCAGTGATCAATGCCTCCGCCGCCGTCTGGTGATTTCCGTCTCGCGATCGATTGGTTTGCCCGAGTGCCACGATCGCCTCCAGGCGCGTCGGGCCATGATCGCCAACGATCGCCTGATCGACGCTTTCTCGCACGTCCTCATCGCCCAATCCGGCGATGCGAACGGCACTCCGCAACGAAGTTCGCGTCACCTCGTCGCTGGGACCTCGCTGAACATCAAGGAAGGCCTCGCGTTCGAACCGCCCCGCGACTTCACCAAGCCATTGCTGTTCGAGCGCCCGCGTTCGCTCGGCCTTCGCATCGCCAGCCATTTGTCGCCAGCGGCGGGCGGCGGCGAGCACCGTGTCAGGGCTCTGCCGCACCATAGGCCAAAGCTGCTGGCGGGCGAATTGCCGGACCGCCAGAGACGGGTCCTCGAGCAACGAGAGCAGTTGGTCTCGGTCAAGCGCCGAAAAATCGGGCCATGGATCGAGCGGCCGATCGGGGAATGAAACTCGCCAAATGCGGCCATGCAATCGATCGCGGCGATCGTCACGAAAATCGACCTCCCCATGCTGGATAATCGGGTTGTACCAATCCGCGACGTAGAGCGCCCCGTCGGGGCCCATCCGCGCGTCGATCGGCCGGAAAGCGACGTGCGAGGTCTTCAATATCTCGGGCTGCTGACGGCTCGTGAACGTGCTTTGAGAAGGTCGAACCGTGAAGCGGCAGACGCGGTGCCCGCGAAAGTCGCTCGTCACGAGGTCGCCGGCCCACTGCGGTGGGATGTGCCGCCCCGAGAGAATCTCCAGCCCACAGTGCTTGGGACTTCCCGGGTTCAATCCCGACAACCACCGCGTAGCACCCGGGGAGGTGACAAACACCGCATCGGGGAAGGCGTAGTTGATCCCTTCGAAGTACGCCCCGTCGGTCACGAACGATTCGCCCAGCGCGTCGAAGACGTGCCCCCACGGGTTGACGAAGCCTTTGCAGAAAACCTCCAACTGCCCAGTCTCAGGACGATAGCGCCAGATTCCACCGCCCTCAAGGTGACGCGTCCCGTAGGCGGTCTCGATGTGGCTGTGGATGTAGATCGATTGATTGAAGTAGAGGCAACCATCAGGGCCCCATCGCAGCGTGTGCACGAGATGATGCGTGTCTTCGGTTCCGAAACCGCTCAACACGACCCGCTTGCGATCGGCGCGACCGTCACCGTCGGTGTCTTCGAAATGAAGCAATTCGGTGCTGGCGGCCACGTACGCGCCGCCCTTCCCGTCGGGAACGACGCCGGTCGGAATCAATAGGCCTTCAGCGAACACCGTGCTATGGTCAGCGATCCCGTCACCCGTGGTGTCCTCCAGCACGATGATCTTGTCGTTCGCCTTCTCTCCCGGCGAAATCTGCGGATAAACCTCGCTACTTGCGACCCACAATCGGCCGCGCGAGTCAAAGTTGATCTGAATCGGTTTGCGGATATCCGGGTCCGCGGCGAACAAATTGACGGCCGCGGCAGGATCAGGAATCATCGCGGCTTGTTCCGCCGCAGGATCGGGCACTGGGATGTCTCGCAAGTCACCCTGCGCCAACAGATTCGCCCCGCCGTTAAGGACGAGCCATGCCACTATCACGGATCTGCCCGGCGCCACGCTCACTGGCAACCCAAATCGCCTCAGCATGAGAAAATTTTCCATCAGGTATCGGTATGTTGACTCTCTGTTTTCGTGCTCAGGCCATCGATTGTATTCGAATCGACTGGCCATTGCGGGCTCGCCCGCGAGCCACGACTAGCCGATAACGCCCCGGCCACGACAAGTTCTCCGTCGATCGCCCGCACAATAATTGACCTTGAATCGTATCCGGTCTAGCATCCTAGAAGCCCACATGCACTTAGGCGGCCCCACGAACCATCGACCACTTATCCATGATTGATCGACCCGATCACCCCTTCGCGAGAGATAGCTCCGTGCACCCTTGCATCCAAGCGCGTGGCGAACGGCTGAACGCCGCGAGTCGGGCAATGCCACTTCGGGACCAGGCGGACAATCTTCGCCGCGTCGTGGCGATCGTCTGCTGGCTGATGGCCGTGGCGACGGCAACGGTCTGCTTCGGACAAGCCAAACCGAAGACTCCCGAACGCCCCAAAATGAAGACGGTCGAATTGGTCACAAAAGACAACGTGACCATCCGCGCGTTTTACTTTCCATCGGACCGGGGAAAGGACGCTGTCCCCGTGATCGTGATGCACGAGTGGCAGGGTCAAGCGAGCCCCTACGCGGCCCTGGTGAAGGCGCTCAATGATGCGGGATGCGCCGTGATCGTACCGGAGTTTCGCGGGCATGGCTTGAGCAAGCAGTACGACGTCGGAAACCGGAAGGTCGATTTCGATTTGGCACGCATGGGCAAGGCAGATATCGCGAACATCATTGCCGGCGACATGGAGGCGGTGAAAAAATTTCTTCGCGAAGAGAACAACCAGAAGAATCTCAACCTCAACGCGTTGGTTCTGATCGGGATCCGCGAATCGGCTGTGATAGCTGCCCACTGGGCCGTCCGCGATCTCAACTTTCCCAGTGTCGGCGCGATCAAGCAGGGGCAGGACGTCAAAGCGTTGGTCCTGGTGTCACCAGAGAAATTGCTCAAGGGCTACTCTCTCGATGAAACGCTCCAGGACCGATATCTCTGGCAGCTGCCGTTCATGATCGTGGTTGGCGAAGGAAGTCGGCAGGCCGGCGATGCCGACCGGTTCTACAAGCGTTTGGAAACGATGAAGAAGAAGGCCGCCCGCGGCGCTGTTGAGGGACTGGCCTACGAGAGCGTTCGCACCTCATTGGACGGGCCGGCGCTGGTTAACGAATCGAGACTCGGCGTGATCGACAAGATCAAGAAGTTTGTGGTCAGTCAGCTGGTTGAAAAGACCGGAAAGATTGAATGGGTCGAACGGCCTTAGCTCGATTGACACCCTCGGCAGGCACCCTAAACTAATCGCCGTGTGATCAGGAAGCCGGATCGTGATTCGCGGCGAGAAAGTGACGCGTGTTGTTACCTCTGGGGAGCGACACGGCTGGCGGTGTCACAGCCTCAGCGGGTTTCCTGTTACGGCGGAGTAGCTCAGTTGGTTAGAGCACCGGCTTCATAAGCCGGTTGTCACCGGTTCAAGTCCGGTCTCCGCTATCTGTATGCCCCCAGAAAACACGGGAAAACCACCATTTCCCCCCGTGTTTTCCGGGGTTTCTGCGATTCCTTGCGGGCTCCCTGCGCGTACCTGCTGCGCCGTTTTTGCTCTCAACTGCGCCGCTTTCTGCCCCGCCTCGGGTTCGCCGTGAACAGCCGCCTCGTGATGGGCCGCTGTCGTCATCAAAAGATTGATCTCGACGAAGTTCAATCACGCCTGAAGAAAAACCCACTTGCACTGCTGCTGCCTGCTGGTGCTTCAATTCATCCTCAGCATTCTGCCGCACTGAGCCCAGATACGGTCGATGTAACGCGAGCTGATAGTCGATGTAACGCGAGCTGATAGTCGACCATCGCCACAGCGCCTTGTTCCACGTCCGGACGGCGGGTAACAATGCGATGCACAACGAGCGGCGAAGTCGAATTGTCTGAAGTGGATGATCGCTTGCCGCCGCCGTGTGATCGCCGCTGACTATGAAGTCCGAGGTTTACAAGTGGCGGGAGCCACGTTTTGAGAGATTTCTTTGGTTACATGATAAAATGTCCCGGTAGGTGCCAACGCCTGCGCCGCGTCTGTCGGTCGCTCACCCCGGCGAAGCGCGGCGGAGCGAATGGCGACCGACAAGCGAGCGCAGATGAATGGCTCCGGTGCCTTTGTGGGTGAGCTTCGAGGGGGGCGTCCGGCACGCACCGCACCGTGATCGCCAGTCAAGGATGTTGATTAAACGACTATTCGAGGTGTGAACGCATTTAAACTCTTCTCGATCCGCTTCAGGGCGGACTGCGTCCCCTCAGTTATCCATGCACGGTTCAACCACCTTGGTTCGATGGATTGTTCCCGCGGTGGCTACAGCTCGCCTGGAGGCTTCTCTGAGCAGCAAGCTGTCTTCCTCTGGTGTGGCACATTCTTTAGGGCGACGTGTCTGACCCTTCTACGATTCGCTCGGGCGATTCGTCCTACGTCGAAAGATCAG
>JBGTCJ010000656.1:0-3457 GCA_041748895.1 Pirellulaceae bacterium | reverse complement strand
CATCCATTGAATGACAAACCGGAGGGCGCTTACGGAGCCCTGCAAAAATTTCCCGATGGCGTGCCGGTCGATGGCAGGTATGAGATCAAGGTTTTGGCGCAGGCGCTGCACCGTGATACCCCGTATGGCGACAAGGCCGTTCAGATCGAATTGGACGAACCGTTCCGAATGGGCATTCGTCCGGGAAACACAGCCATCGGTGACATGGTTCATAGCCAACCGATCGAGCCCAAACTGGCGGAATTGGCCATCGTTGACAACGAACTGAAGTGGTACACGTTTGAGATTCCTCTGGATCGAGGCTTTGCACCACGGTTCACCTTTGAGAACGGGCAGCACGACGTCCGCGGTGCTTATCAGCGCGTGTTTCGCAATCACCTGGAGACGCTGCCGCCGAGTGTGCGTGAGTCCTCAGGTATCGTGGCCTGGCGGAACGCGGTCATCAAACATGGCCACCTGCCACAAATTCGCATTCATGAGGTTCGCATTCGCGGTCCGATCGATTTTGCTTGGCCGACGCGAAGCCAACAAATTCTGCTTGGCGGATCAACGTTGGAGCCTGCTAAAGTCCCACAGCGGATTGCCGAATTTGCGTCGCGCGCCTATCGACGGCCGGCGACGGATGACGAAGTGGAGGGGTTGGTATCGCTCTACGAGAGTCGTCTGTTAGACGGTCGCGAGCCGATGGATGCCTACAAAGACACATTGAAGGCGGTGATCTGCTCGCCCGCATGTTTGTATCTCAATCCGCCCGAGGATTCCGAGCAGTCCGAACTTTCCGCACATGCTTTTGCCGAGCGGTTGTCGTATTTCTTGACGTCAACGATGCCTGACGAACGATTGCGGATGTTGGCGGATGAGGGGAGGATCCTGGATCATGAGGTTCGGTTGGGCGAAACCCAAAGGTTGTTGGCGAGCGAGGCCTCCGACGCCTTCGTTGCCGATTTTCTCGATAGCTGGTTGAACCTGCGATCGCTCGGATCGATGCCACCGGACCCGAATGCCTCGCGGGTCTATTACACCGCGGGCCTCGAACCCGAGATGAAACAGGAAACGCGTCACTTCATGCGTGATTTGATCGACCGCAATGCATCGGTGCTTGAGTTCTTGCGGGCCGATTACTCGTTTGCCAATCGCGACTTGGCCAAGCTTTATGGCGTCGCCGATCAGGTCCCGGCGGAGGCGGCCACGCATTTTCATCGCGTCGTCTTCAAAGATCGCCGGCGAGGTGGACTGCTGGGACAGGCAAGCATCTTGACCGTTTCTGCGAACGGACTCGAGACGTCCCCGGTGACCCGGGGAATTTGGTTGCTTGAAAACGTGCTCGGTACGCCCGTCCCGCCTCCTCCGGATGAGGTGCCGGCATTCGATCCCGATATCCGCGGTGCGGTCTCCATCCGCGACCAGCTGGCGAAACACAGCGAATCGGCGGCCTGTAACCAGTGTCACCGAAAGTTCGACCCACTGGGATTCGCTTTGGAGGGTTTCGACCCGATCGGCCGTTTGAGGGAATCCTACGACAAAGGCGGGAAACTGAAGATCGATACCTCAGGTGTGCTTCCAGGAGGCGAGCGGTTTTCGGGTCCGGCGGAACTTCGCGAGCTGCTGCTCAAGCGGGAAGAGTTTTTCGTCCGGACCGTCACCAATCGCCTGCTCAGCCATGCGCTCGGACGACGGATCGAATCGCTAGATCGCCCGGAGGTCGACGCGATCGTGGCCCAAGTCCGCGACACCGAGTACCCGCTGGCTGACTTGATCACTGCGATCGTAACGAGCGAGTTATTTCAAAGGCGATAGTCCATTCACCTTCATTTTCGATCGGCCTCGCGTGCGTCGGGATGGCAGTAGCAGCTCGCGATCGGCGAAACATCCGCGCGGCTCCATGCTTCACGAACCTGTTGGGCGATCGCATCGCGTTGGTCCGGTGGCGAGGTGTTCTCCACCGCCTGCAGAAGGCCCAACAAAGACCACGCGTTTTTGGGATGCCGATTCAGATCCGCGCGGTACACGGCCTCAGCTTCAGCATGGCGACCCTCCGCGAGTAGCAAGGCACCCAGTGCGTGCCGAACGGGCTGCATCCAACCGGGCGGTTCGTCGTAAGCGAGTGACTCCTCCATCGCCACCGCTTCATGGAGCAGTTGAAAGGCCTTTTCGATCTCGCCCTCGCGGTATGCGAGTTCGCCCAGCGCCATAAGTCGCGCGATAGCAAGCACGTCTTGAGCCGGGTTATTGCCCATCTTCCAGTCCTCCGTCACCTGTTCCGCCACGTCATCAAACGACTCGAGTTCCTTTCGCGCGTCGCGGGTGTTTCCCAGTGCAGAGAAGGCGACGCAACGGGCGAAGTGGCGCTCGGCACGGCTGAATAAACGCCAAGACTCTGGTTCAGGCTCGTCGAGAATCTGCTCCCATCTTCCGAACCGGAGCAGAACGTGAAGCGTGGTGGGCATGAAGCCGTCGGCGATGACAACGAATTTTTCCAAGAAGTCGCGAGGGATGGAGGCCTCGATTTTTCGAGACGCATCGAGCGCGGCCTGGTGGCGTCCTTCCATCATGGCCGCGTAAGCCAAAAAATGGAGGTTGTGCAAATAATAGATACTGTAAAAGTCGGGCTGCGGCGCCTTCGAAAAATACTCTTCGTCGGCGACGATGGCCCGCGCATTTGCGTCGGCCGCATCGGCGTAGCGACCCACTCGAATGAAAATATGCGACGGCATGTGCACGAGATGCCCCGATCCAGGAACCAGCGATTTCAGGCGCTCTGCGGCTTCGATTCCCCGCTCGGGCCAGGGAGATGCCTCGATGGCATGGATGTAAAAGTGGTTAGCACCGGGATGCAGCGGTGATCGCGTGAGTGTTCGTTCCAAGACCGCGACAATCTCGAGTGCCCGTTGCTTCGGGATCGCGTCGCTCGTCCAAAGGTCCCAGGGCTGAAGGTTCATTAGCGATTCGGCGAACAGCGCGCCGACATCAGGATCCTCGGGGAATTGGTGCCAGACGGACTCCATCGCGTCAGCGTACGCGTGGTCCAGGGGCGAACGGTCATCGGGAATCGGCCAGGCGTAACGCTTGGACACCGCGCGGACCAGCGCCTGCTCCACGGGCGATGCGCTATCGATCGCGGCCATCGCTTTCTGGGCGGCATGATAGGCCGCCTGACTCTGCTCCTCACCCATCTCAGGATTATTGATGTGCAGCCCACGCGCGTAGGCCGATCCCCACCAAGCCATCGCACAGCCGGGATCGATTTCGGCGGCGCGTTCAAACGATCGAATCGCCTCATCGTGGTTGAAGCCGTAGAGCAACTGGATTCCTTGGTCAAACCACGCTTGGGCTTGCGTAGCATGCGTGGTGACTTTTCTTGTGTAACCGCTGAAACCCGGATAAAGAGTGGCGGAAACGGATTCTGTTACGGCCGTCGTGCTTGGATCGGCGGTCGGCACAGGAGCGTCGGCCTGCA
>JBGTCJ010000655.1:0-5373 GCA_041748895.1 Pirellulaceae bacterium | reverse complement strand
ATGTCTCGCGAAGGATGGAACAAGGCCAGTCGTTTCAATCGCGGGAAGGACACGAAGTGCCTGTAACCGTCGTCCGTCAAGCTCGTCCCATCGATTTGAAACGACTCGAGCTGGGGTAGTCCAGCCATCAATGCGAGGTGGCGATCTTGCATCGGTTTTCCACTGATCGCGATCGACTTCAGTGACGTCATTCGACCAATCGTCGCGTAGTCGTCGTCCGCCATTTCGGTGCAGTCGATCTTGAGGTCGACAATCACGCTATCGTGTTGGACGAGCTTCGCTCCCAAGTCACGCAGCCGTTGTACACTCGGGTGGTCGGCCCAAGCCGGGCAGATCAGGACGCCAACCCACAGATAACCCGCGAACGTGTACCTCGCGATCGTTCGTTGACGCATGACACTGACTCGTTCAGAAGTTAAAGCGATGAAGAAAGCCACGGCAGGAAAGGTTACCACGGATCCAAGGGAGCCGGTCACCCAAGCCTCCGATCACCTCGATTCACAGTGCCACGGATCACGGTGTCCGTGGGCCAAGACTGCTCTGTCCATCGAGTATCACGATCACCAGTGGGGTGTTCCCACGCACGACGATCGCTCGCTGTTCGAGTTCATCGTGCTCGAGGGGGCGCAAGCGGGACTCAGCTGGGAAACGATCCTGAAGAAGCGAGAGCGTTACCGTACGGTCTTTGATCATTTCGACCCTGCGGTGGTCGCCCGCTATACCGAGGACAAAGTGCGGACGCTGCTCGATGACGCGGGTATCGTTCGCAACCGCCTCAAGGTCTCGTCGGCAATCGACAACGCCAAAGCATTTCTCGCCGTTCAGGAAGCATTCGGCACGTTCGACGTCTACGTCTGGGCATTTGTCGATGGGCGCCCCGTTCAAAACCGCTGGCAATCGATGAGCGACGTACCTGCCAAAACTGCGACTTCCGACGCCATGAGCAAAGATCTCAAACGGAGAGGTTTTCGCTTTGTGGGGAGCACGATCTGTTACGCATTCATGCAGGCTGTGGGGATGGTCAACGACCATCTCGTCGATTGCTTCCGCCATCGCGAGCTCGGCCCGCCCACCTGACGATTCGTTGCACACGGCCGCTTCGGCCCATCTTTTGGAACGGCACTTGCTTCAGCAGTTGTCCATCGAATCGCGTCGTTGCGGAGGATGCATCGACTCGTCTTGCCCATAACACTCGATGGAGAACGGTAACATGAAGCGGACCTGGCAAAACCGACGTGGACTGATCAAGTACGGCATCGCCTATTTGCTGGGGGTTCCGATCACACTGCTCGCGATTGTTTTCATTTTCTCCCGAGGGTGCACTTGAACGGTCGCCAAGCGACCACCGTGACAGCATGCAATCCACCCGCCGCGAATTCATCAACTCAACGCCCTCCTCGCGCCGATGATACTGATTCTAGGGGTCGTTCACCTCGATCCGCCGGCGTCTGATGTGGGCGGTACGATGTCGTGCTGCGGCGGAATGTGGGAGTGAACGGAGCCAATCGATGGACTCAAAAGCCGCCCATGGATTTGGGAAACCGAAATGATCGAAGCGCGGCGATCTGAGATGGCTCGGGTCGTCAAAGCCGGCAGTGGGCTATGGCTTTTGTCGCGAGTCGTCGCCGCGGTGCTTGCGTTCGCCGCGATCGCCCCTGCAGGTCAAGATTTCTATCCCAGCGCAGAGCCGGATCCCGAGTTCAGCGCGAAGCACAATCCCGAGTTCAGCGCGAAGCACAATCTCGAGTTCAGCGCAGAGCTCGATCCACTCCTACCACCGCTGGCTGAACCGCCGCCAACGGTCGCAGATTTGGACATGCTTTTTCCCCAGGCAGTGCGTGCGGGATACGATCGTGGTTTCTTCATCGCTTCGGATGATTGCGGCGAGGGCCCCTTTCGCCTCCAGATCAACCTTCAGAACCAGTTCCGATACTTCGGATTCGCGAAGTCTGAGGATCAGTGGACGGATGCCGCCGGGAACGTGCGACCAATCGCCAACCGCAACGATTTCGACATCGTTCGCGGACGGTTGATCTTCTCGGGGCATGCGATCGATCCCGACTTGAATTACTACGCCAATCTCGACTACGCGACCGTTGGCGACGATCGCGTGACCATTTTGCTCGCGTGGATTCAATATCGATTCAGCCGTGGCTTCGAGATGTACTTTGGCAAGGGCAAGGTTCCCGGTGGCCGCGAGTGGTTGATCACCTCCATGGCGAGCCACTCGCCAGACCGTTCGATGGCAACGACCTTTTTCCGACCGAGCATCACGACCGGCATGTGGGCCGCTGGCGAACCACTGGACAATGTTCACTATCAAGCGTTGATCGGAAACGGGTTCAACACCGCATCGTCTGGGTTCCGGGATCTCGACACGAACTTTGTCTATTCCGGGATCGCGTCGTGGGAACCATGGGGCCCATTCGGCAATCTGTACTCGGACCTCGAATACCGCGATCAAGCGGTGGTCCGCTTCGGAACCAGCCTCACCGGATCGCGGCAATCGGGAAGCCAGTTCGATTCATCTCAGCCGGAAGAGACGTTCATTCGACTTTCCGACGGGACGGACCTAACCGAAACGGGCGCCTTGGCTCCGGGAGTCCTCGTCAACGATTACTCGATCCTGCTATCGACCTACGACGTGGGATTGAAGTATCGCGGCGTCAGTTTGACAGGTGAGTACTTTCTCCGCTGGTTGTCGGATATCCGTGGGACCGGTCCGATCGCGGGACCAAACCAGAACCTTTTCGATCATGGGTTCTACGCCCAGGCCGGCCTGTTCGTCGTACCCAAACAGCTCGAGTTATTCAGCCGCACGTCCCAGGTGTACGGGCCATTTGGCAACGGTTCCGAGTACGGTGGCGGCATCAATTGGTTTCTACGAGGCACGGAGCACTGGCGATTCGGCCTGGATGTGACGCGTCTGATTCGTTCTCCGGCCCAGCAGATTCGCACAGGTTACGAGGCGGGTGCGAGCGGCATTTTGGTCCGTGCTCAGTTGCAAACGATGTTCTGAACGCCGCGGCGGTTCGCGATCACGTGCGGCCTTGGTAAGCCACGGGCGAACTCGCTCCGTCGATCTGCCCTTGATTTGGGCACCCATTTCCCGCGCCTGCACAAGCGCTGGTCATGGCGAGCCCATTCTTGGGATGGATCGCAATTCTCAAGAAAAGCTCAAGATCCGCTCCATGGCCCGAATTCGGTCACAGAGCACCCGCTAGTGGCACGTCCACGTTCGAAGTCCCGGGGTTCAAGTGGATGTCGACTGTCGGCTTGGCCCGCCGTTTGCTTACTCCGCCATCCGGCCCCTTTAGGCCCCGAATATGCAGCCGCAAGTCGTTTATCTGTTCGGCTTTGGATGCGATCGGGACCCGAGTGGGGTCAGCGAAATTTTTGTCAATTGTAATACGGGGTGAGAAAAACAAATGCGGTCCTCTGTTGAATTTCCGTCGGATTGTCAGCCGCCAGCACGGTGCAAGCCTTCTGGCTTTACGCTCGTTGAACTGCTGGTCGTGATCGCCATCATTGGAGTGATGGTTGGACTGCTGTTGCCTGCTGTGCAATCGGCGCGAGAGGCGGCGAGGCGGATGTCGTGTTCCAATAACTTGAAGCAAATTGGGTTGGCTCTCCACAATTACCATGACACGTATGGTCGGCTCCCCTTCCGCGAAGGCGGAACCAGCGGATCCGCCGACGGAGGATCGATAGGAACGACGCTGCAAAGCAATCAGAACCGGGCCAGTGGCTTCACCATGCTCCTGCCGTTCATCGAGCAGACGGCGTTGTGGGAGCAAATCAGTCAGCCCTTGGTTCACAACGGTGTCACTTACCCGCCATTCGGCGACACGCCGAGTGATGCTTCGGTCTACCCCCCGTGGGCCACCGACATCGCAACGTACCTCTGTCCATCATCCCCCGCAACGAAGCTGGTTGCCGTTGGAAATTACGGTCTGTGTCACTACGCGTTCTCGGGTGGCGACAGCAGCATGTTCATCACTTGGCGTTCTCCGAGCACGGCGACCAACGCTCGGACACGGGTGAGAGGGCCGGTTGGGTACCGTGCGAACAACAACAAGTTCCGCGACATTCTCGATGGGCTGAGCAATACGATCGCGATTGGCGAGAGCACGACCTCACTCGGCGGGCGGTTGGTGCTAGGTGGAGTGGCGCGAAATCAAGGCATGGAGGTGATCGACAGCCCGATCACCTGTCGCCTCCGGGTCGATCCGCTCGAACCGCGTCAGTACGCCGCCTCTGTGGCGACCGTTTCGGTCTCGCGTGGTCAACGTTGGGCAAGCGGTTCGGTGGCTTACGTCGTGGTCAACACGATTCTCCCGCCCAACTCCCCGGCGTGCACCTTTGAGTCCGAGTTCCGATCCGTCGGCCAGTACCCGATGACCAGCCGACATCCCGGTGGCGTTCATGCCTTGCTCTGTGATGGGTCTGTCCGTTTCGTGACCGAAAGTATCGATACCGGCGATCTGTCAGCTCCTTCGCCCGACGTGACGGGTAATGGCGGGAAGAGTCCTTATGGCGTTTGGGGGGCACTTGGGTCCAAGAACGGAAGTGAAGTGCTCAGCAGCGATCTTTAGAAAGGACAATCTTTCGAGTGAGTTTCTTGAGCCGCCCCTACCCTTTAAATCATTGGATTGATAGTAGAAATGACACTCAGTTTGGTTCGTTTGACACTTGCCTTGTCTGCCGTGACCGCAATCGGCTGCGGCAGTGAGGTGATCGATCGCCCTGTTCGTGTGCCGGTTGCCGGCGTGATTACCTTGGGGAAACAACCGCTTGCCAACGCGACGGTTGTCTTCATCCCCACCTCTCACACGTATCCAGCGACCGCGATGACCGATGAGAACGGCCGCTATGAACTGCAAACGTTTGAGCCTGGGGATGGGGCGGTTCCTGGAGAGTTCAAGGTGACGGTTCGCAAAGTGGAGGTGAAGGCCGGGAAGGGAACGGTCCTGGATGAGGGAAGTGACGATGGCGGTGATACCGGAGGTGAGGGTCCACCCCCGGCTGTCGAGAAATCATTGATCCCTGAGAAGTATGGGCGAGCTGCAACGAGTGGACTACAGGCTAGCGTCACCGAAACCGGTGAAAACTCAATTCCGTTCGACCTTTGACTGGACGCATGGTCGTTTCCGCTCGCTAGAGAGTCGGAAGCGGTAGCGGCGAGCGAAGGACGATCCGGGTCCCTCTCCTCGCTACGCTCGACTCTCCCAGGGGGCATTGGTATCTACACAAGTCGGTAAGCCGACTTTACCCTCCCTCGGGAGGGTCGGAAACGAGCTTGCGAGTTTCCGGGGAGGGGCGCGCCGGCAGGATAGCGAAGCGTTTACTAACCCCCCAACCCCTCCCCGAAGC
>JBGTCJ010000654.1:0-17557 GCA_041748895.1 Pirellulaceae bacterium | reverse complement strand
GGTCGAAGCGATTGTCGCCGGAGGTCGTCGTGCCACGGCCATTCAAGCAGATGTCACCAAGGCCGCCGATGTCTCGCGGCTCTTCGAGCAGGCAGAAAAGGCCTTCGGAAGACTCGACATCCTGGTCAACAATGCGGGGGTCTACCAGATTATGCCCGTTGCCGACTTGACCGAGGACGAGTTTCACCGCGAGATCGACGTCAACCTGCTTGGGCCACTGCTGGTCATCCGGGAATCGCTCAGGCACTTCGGGCCGGATGGCGGTAGCATCATCAACATCGGTTCGGGCGCTTCGCGCTCGCAGCCTCCGGGCTACTCGATTTACTCGGCCAGCAAAGCGGGCCTTGATGCCGTGACCGGTGTGCTGGCGAAGGGACGAAGACCGCGGGGCTCTACGGTGTCGGGAGTGAGGCCGAAAAGCACCTCGTGGCGATGACTCCTATGGGGCGAATGGGCACGCCGGAAGATATCGCGAAGGTTGTCACTTTTCTCGCCTCGGACGACTCCGCCTGGTTGACCGGCGAAATCATTCTCGCATCCGGTGGATTGCGCTAATCTCGATCCTTTCAAATTTCAGCAGGAGACAAACATGTCAGCGTACGTCGTATTTGTGCGGGAAAAAACCCTCGACCAGTCCGAGTTGGAGGCTTACTGGGAAAAGGTCAAGGATTCGATGGATGGCCGCCCGCTCAAAGTCTTGGCCGCCTACGGTAAGCATGCCGTGCTAGAAGGACCAGACGTTGAAGGTGTCGTGATCGCCGAGTTCCCGACGTTGGAAGAGGCCCGCGACTGGTACGACAGCCCTGCCTATCAGGAGGCAGCGCAGCATCGATATCGCGGCGCCGTCTATCGCGGCTTGATCGTCGAAGGCGTCGTCTGAGTTCCGTTGATCCCCGATCCCACAGCTGGGGTGCGCGCGGCGATGGTGGTGAAGGCCGTTCTTCAGCCCCGGGGTCAGGCTTGCCCCCAGCTTCGGGGCCAGGCTTGGGGCGTTCTGGGGACAGGCTTGGTGTACCACGGATAGTTTGGTGAAGGTGACAGTCCGCAGGCTTCCGCATTGCGGCTCGTATGGGGATGGGATGTTGGTGGCAGATGGTACTCTGCTCACCCTGAATCTCACGGGGAGCTTTTGGGTGCGTTCGAGGCCCAGGATCGAGGTCGAGCTGCTCTTCTTGTCGCTGGCGACTGCGTTCGTTGGTTTCCGAAAGTAGGTTGGAAAGTTTGGCCGTGCTGGGGAAGCTGTGGAGATGCCCCATCCAAATTATACAAGCCGTCGCGCATGGTGGCTGGTATGGTGCCAAGCGTTCGGATCGTGGGTATACGAGCCGTAAGCGCAAGCGACCGGACCGTGAGGATCGTTTTCTGTCCGCATGCTCGCGCATGGCGGCTCGTATAGTTCCCAGCGACCCGATGGCCTCAGTACTTTGGGAACTTTCAATCAGACAGAGATTCTTTGAATCTACTTCAATTTTAGTCGGAAGCTAGTTGGGCTTGATCCCGTAGCTTTCTTGAATGCTCGCGAGAATGCACTGTGATCGAAGTAGCCGCAGAGTTGAGCGATCTCAGCGACCGACTTCTCTGTTTGCAACAAAAGATTTGACGCCTTGCCAAGTCGACTCTTGGCAATGTACTGGGTGGGTGTCAGGCCGAAAATCAGCTTCATCGTTCTCGCAAATCGATGAGCTGGCATGTTGGCAAGCATCGCCAACCAGGCCGGCGATGCTTCCGAGGGAAGCTCTCGCTCGAAGACTCCAAGAGCATTGGCAAACGACGCCGGAACCGTCGACGTTTCAACGGTCGTTCGAATGTCCCTAGAGAATCCAACAATTCCAATGGGCCTACCGACGTCATCTTTTAGCGGGATTTTGGTGGTCAAACACCAGACTGGTCGTCCAGGTGTTTGCCATTGCATCTCCAAATGGTCGACAATGGCAACACCTGAGCGGAGTACCAACCTGTCCTGCTCCGAAGGGATTTTCCCGAAGTCTCCGCTACAGATATCAGAAGGTCTTTTACCGATTGCATCCAGCTTGTTCGTCAGTCCGTGCCTTGCTATCAATGAGTCGTTGACCGTGACGTACCTTCCTTGCTCGTCTTTGATGAAAAACGCGACGTCAGGCACCTGATTGAACAGTAGTTCCAGTGCGGCCAATGAAACGGAGGTTAAACCGGCTGGGGCTTGAACTGTGCGCATTTTGACGATTGGCGATCAAAGGTGTGCAAGACGAAAGCGGGCCTTCATCCTACAATGAGCGGGGTTGGTGTTACGAGCTTGTCGCGATTTCACTCAAGTCTTTTCACGATTTTTGCTCCAAAGCACAGCACTGGCCGACAAGGGTTAAACAAGATCGCATCGGGGACGATGTCCACAAGTAAATCGGTTTATTCGACGTGGCACACCTCGCGGTATGCGCGGAGTTAAAATTACCAATACGCTTCGATGAATGCTCAGTTCGCTAGAGAAGGCCTGACTTGAAAATCACTCGCATTTTTGCTCACCGTATTGAACTACCGCTCTGTGAAGGATCTTACAAGTGGTCAGGCGGAAAGTCTGTGTCAGTCTTCGACAGTACCGTCGTTGGAGTCGAAACGGACTCGGGCTTAGTCGGGTACGGCGAAGTATGTCCGCTTGGTCCCTTCTATCTACCCGCTTATGCAGAAGGGGTTCGAACAGGTTTAAAAGAACTTGCTCCGCATTTGATCGGCATTGATCCTCGCGAATTGTGGAAGCTGAATCATCAGATGGATGCAGCGCTGAAGGGCCATCCGTATGTCAAGTCTGGCATCGATATCGCTTGCTGGGATATTCTGGGCAAAGTTACAGGTATCCCGATTTGCGAGTTATTGGGAGGGAGGTTTGGTGAAAGCGTTCGGCTGTATCGAGCCATCTCCCAGGCGCCACCTGATGTGATGGCGGCAAACGTGGCCGGGTATCAAGCCGATGGTTATACCCGTTTTCAATTGAAGGTAGGTGCAGATCCTGATCAAGATATCGAACGCATACATCAGGTGAGATCCATCCTGCCAGCAGGTAATCGACTGGTCGCAGATGCCAATACCGGATGGACGCAGCATGAAGCCATGCGAGTCGTACGAGCGGTGAAAGATCTGGATGTATACATTGAGCAGCCGTGTCTAACTTACGAAGAGTGTCTCGCAGTTAGAAGAAATACAGATCACCCATTTGTTTTGGATGAAAACATCGATAGCCTCGACGTTTTGCTGCGAGCCAAGGCTGACTTGGCAATGGACGTTGTCAATCTCAAGATTAGCAAGTTGGGTGGACTGACGAAAACTAGCCAAGTTCGCGATCTTTGCGTCAGTATGGGTATTGCCATGACGCTCGAGGATAGCTGGGGAGGCGATATCACGACCGCGGCGATAGCTCATTTGGCCCATAGCACGCCTGAGGATTTTCGTTTCACTAGTACCGACTTCAATAGTTATGTAACCGTTCGCAATGCGATAGGATCACCTCAGCGAGAAAATGGCTTCATGAAGGCATCCATGTTGCCAGGATTGGGAATCGAGCCGACATTCGAGGTGCTTGGCCCAAGAGTCATGGATGTAACCTAAGGAATTTCATGACGTTTTTTTACCTATCTCCTTCGGTCCTGGCGTTGACCTTTTTATTTACCGTAGGGACCGCGGCACGAAATCTGGTGGCACAAACCGCCACTGATTCAAACTGGCAAAATCATGCTGAGGCTCGGCTGAGGTCGATCTATGATCGCGGTGAGTTTCGTGCCAAGAGCTTTCGGCCGACATGGCTGAGCGATAGCTCAGGATTCGTTCTTAACGACCTATTCTATAGCGCAACAACAGGCGAGCAGCGCCCTACGTCAACAGAGGACAAAACTCAAGAACCAACGAAAGATGCTCCTTCACAACGTGACTCGATTCGCATTGAATCCCATGATGCGAAGCTGTGGGCCGTCAACCAAAAAGACGCAACGAAGATTCTACTGGCATCGAATCCACCCGACCGCGACGTCAAGTATCGCAATCCGAGCTTAAGTCCCGATGGTTCAAAAGTGTTGTTCATCGAAGCCGACTATACGGACGTGCGACAGAGATCGGTGTTGGTGCCGGGCGATCCTTCTTATCCAGAAGTGCGGCAGCATCGCTTCGCAAGAGTGGGTGGACAGATTGAGAATCTGCGAATTGGCGTGGTGAATGTTGACGGATCACAGCAAAAGTGGCTGCCAGTAGACTGCCCTGTGGAAGGCATGTATCTGGGGCAAGTCGAATGGGCAGGAAACTCTGAGGAAGTGCTTGTCGAGAAGTTCAGTCGCTTTCGGGACAAACGCGAGCTCCTCGTTGTCCATGTGAGCGGCGAGGTCGAAACGATCTTCACTGAAACGAACGACGCCTGGGTTGAGTCCAGCCAGGGGTTGAATTCAGGAATCGTTTGGATGCAAGGCGGCAAGGAATTCGTTGTCATCAGTGAAAAGGATGGCTGGAGGCATGCCTATCGCTACTCACGCGAAGGGCAGGAGTTGGCACTGCTGACTCCGGGCGACTACGACATCATTGATCGCGCGATCATCGACGAAGAGCGCGGCTGGTATTACTTCTATGCCTCTCCCGCTGATGGTACTTCTAAATACTTGTATCGCGTCGCGCTGAATGGCTCGGGAAAATACGAGCGTCTATCGCCTGAAAATCAAATCGGCACGCATGGCTATCTCTTTTCTCCCGATGCCAGGTGGGCGATTCACTCGTTCTCGACATTGGACTCTCCTCCCGTTCATGAGCTGATCGAAGTCGAGTCGCACCGGGTTGTGAGAAGCCTTGAAGGCAATGACGACATTCGCGACAGGATGAAATCGATACACTGTCAGTCAGCCGAGTTTCTGAGACTCGAAATCGGCAACGGTATCGTGCTCGATGCGTGGATGCTAAAGCCACAGGATTTCGATGCAACAAGAAAGTACCCACTTTTCATCTACGTCTATGGCGAACCTCATGCGCAGACGGTACTGAACGAATGGGGGGCGGCGCAGATCGATTTCCATCGAGTCGTCGCAGAGCTTGGCTATATCGTGGTGTCGATTGACAACCGAGGAACGCCGGCTCCTAAGGGCGCTGCATGGCGACGATCAATCTTCGGTAGCCTGGGACCTCTGTCAACGGAAGAACAGGAAGCGGGCTTGAAAGCGCTTTCAAAACAATGCACGTTCATTGATACAGATCGCGTCGGAATTTGGGGCTGGAGCGGGGGTGGCTCCAATACGCTCAATGCACTGTTTCGCAAGCCGGATTCATACCATGTCGGCATTGCCGTCGTCCCAAAACCTCAGCCGCATCTCTACAATGCATGGTTTCAAGAAATTTACATGCGCGATCGCGAAGTGAATCCCGATGGCTATGAACGCTCGGCACCCATCAACTTCGCGGAGGGGCTCAAAGGGAAGCTACTGATCATGACTGGTTCGGGCGAGACCAACACGCATCTTCAAATCATCGAAGGGCTGGTCGATCGGCTGGTCGCCCTTGGGAAACCATTCGACTACATGGTCTATCCCAATCGGGACCATGGGCTGCGTGAAGGCGATGGCACTCTGGTGCACGTTCGAATGCACATCCTGAGGTATCTGTTGGACAACCTACCTGCCGGACCGAAAGAGGTAGGGCGACGATGACAAGAAGTTTCTGGGTGATCGGAGCTCTGCTAGCCAGCTCAGTGGCTTTTGCGGGGGACGCGGCTTTGCCCGGGCATCATCCTCTATCGCAGATTCAAGCCGGAAGCTTACTGATTTCTGAACTGCGATGTGCGGCTTGCCATACCGGAATTGAGCAGGGTTCCGTGCCTGAGAAGACGGCTCCCGATTTGGCTGAAGTCGGGATGCGAGTCTCACCAGAGTACTTGCGACGATTTCTTGCATCACCGAAGGAGGCCCATCCGGGGACCACGATGCCAGACCTGTTGGCCTCACGACCAGAGCCCGAGCGGCATTCGATCGCCGAAGCTCTTACTCACTTTTTAGTCGCGCAGTCGGCAGCGGCCGTTCCATCGGAGCCAACGGGTACAGTCGATCGTCAACATGGCAAAGTGCTGTATCACTCGGTTGGCTGTGTCGCCTGTCATGGTCCCAAAGAGCTGGCAGAAGGTATGCCAAGAAATCAACTTCTAACCGACGAGGAAGAGGACGAGTTTGAAGATCCAGTCCGCGCTGCAAGAATGAGAGTCAATCCGATCGCCCTTTCGCTAGAGCATGTCCCGGCGAAGTATCGCGTGGGAGCGCTCAGCGAGTTCCTGTTCCAACCGTTACGAGTTCGCAGTTCGGGACGCATGCCCGACATGAAACTGACGCCCGCGGAATCGGTCGCTATCGCTTTCTACCTCACCGGAGAGCGAGCGGAATCCGACAAGGCGCTGATTCCTGTCGCCGAGTTGGTCGAGACTGGGAGGAAGCACTTTCAAGCGTTGAATTGTGCTGCATGTCATGCACTTCCCGGTATTGATGCGGCGGCAAAAGTCGGGTCATTGAAAACAGCGGACCCTTCTCGAGGGTGTCTCTCAAAAGAGGCGGATTCGAGAAATGGAGACAGCCCGCGATTTAAACTCGACGACCATCAACTAGCGGCAATTCTCGCGTCAATCCGAGCAGAGACTGAAGTCGATTCGGAGGGTGTCGCACTTGCCAAATCGCTGACGGCCTTTCACTGTATTGCTTGCCATGTTCGCGACGACTTTGGCGGCGTTCATGATGCTCACAACCTGTTCTTTAGGGGGAGTGAGTTGAATCTCGGCGATGACGGACGCATCCCTCCGCCGCTGACATTGATGGGAGCCAAATTGCAGCCCAATTGGCTGAAGAAGGTGCTCTTCGATGGTGAAAGTGTTCGCCATTATATGACGACTCGCATGCCGCAATACGGTACCGATAATCTCCAGCATCTGCCGGGACTCTTTCGTCGACTGGATGTCTTGTCCGGTCCGGGGATGAAGATTTTGGATCCAAAGAGTCGTAGTGAAAGTGAACGCCAACACGAGAAGCTGATTCGCGAGGCTGGTCGTGAACTGCTTGGCGACAAAGGGGCGAATTGCGTAGCCTGCCACAACTTCAATGGTAAAGCAGCGAATGTGAATCAGGGGATTGATCTAATAACAAGCTACGAGCGATTGCAGCCAGCTTGGTTTCATAGCTATCTGCAGAACCCAGGTGCCTTTCGGCCTCGAACCGTTATGCCGACAGCTTGGCCAGATGGCGTCTCGGCCTTCACTTCGATTTTGGATGGGGATACCAATCGACAGATCGAAGCGATTTGGCACTACCTTTCGCTAGGTACATCAGCTCCAGATCCATCGGGCATTCGATCCGTGAGCACGAAGATCGAAGGCGGCAATCACGCAGCTGTTTATCGCGGTCGCAGTCGAGTCGCTGGCTTTCGAGGCGTCGCGGTTGGTTTACCGGAGAGGGTGAGCTTTGCCTTCAACGCCGAGACAGGAACGCTTTCTGCGATCTGGCTGGGTGATTTTATCGGCGTGAATTGGAGCGGTCATGGTTCCGGAGATTTTAGTCCGACGAGTGAACCGATCACGCTGCCACAAGATGTCTCGTTTGTCGCTTTGGAGGATGAGAATAGTCCGTGGCCATTGTTGCCCGCGATGACCAAAGAGGCTCCGGTCAACCCCGATCCGCTCTACCCAAAGAATGTGGGTTATCAGTTTCGTGGTTACTATCTCGACGGACTCTCGATCCCGACCTTTCAATATCGCAGTGGCACGATCGAGATCGAGGACCGCACCGTTGCAGTGGTCGATAATGAGCGACAAGACGGAAAGAAAACGCTCAAGCGAGTTCTCCAGTTTGATTCGCCCACATCACAAACCATCTGGTTCCGCGCACTCGTCGGTGAGATCATTCAAGACTCCGATCAGGTGTTCCGCAGCGATCGGTTGCGTGTGACCATTCCACCGACTGTGACGAAACTGAGATCGCTGCTAGATGAATCAAAGGGATCTGAACTGTTGTTGCGGCTACAAATTCCTCAAGGCAAATCCTCCCTGGAGTTCTTGTATGAACCGCTCAATTAGCATCGTGTGCATCCTTCTCACGCTCGTAATCGCCGAGCGACAAATTCTCCGCGCCGAAGATGTCGGCGAACGCTGGGGCACCGAAGAACGCGAACGCGAGTTTTATCCGATCGTGAACATCCCATTGCCGCAGGACACAATTATCGAGGCCGGTGCTTTTGCCGCGCTTCCCGATGGGCGAGTTGCTGTCGGTACTCGGCATGGTGAAATCTTTCTGATCGACGGCATCGACGCACCGAAGCCCACGCCTTCTTTTCACCGCTTCGCTACGGGACTCGACGAGATCTTTGGGTTGACATGGAAGGACAAAGCATTTCGCGTCACCCAGAGTTGCGAATTGACGCGAGTCAGTGACTCCAGTGGTGACGGCGTAGCGGATCGGTTTGAGACCATCTCCGATGCGTGGGGCTACGCGAACCATCATGAGTACGCATTCGGCTCGAAACTCGATGTCGATGGAAGCCAATATGTTGCGCTCGGACTATCCGCATCTTACTACTCTCATGCCTTGAATCGCGGCTTCATCATGAAGGTTGATGCAGATGGTAAAACGACGGCCTTTGCCAGCGGACTGCGCAGCCCCGGCGGCATCGGTTTCGATGAGCATGGCTCGCTCTTCTATGTCGAGAGCCAGGGACCATGGAATTGTGCATGCAGTTTGAAGGCGGTATCGCCACAAAGCTTTCACGGCCATCCGGCTAGCTTCAACTGGTATCCCTACTCACCCGAGTTAGGGCCCGTACCCGAGATACCAAACTCGGGCAGTCGAATTGTTACGGAGAAGAACCGCGTCAAGCAACTGGTGCCTTACGCCGTGATCTTTCCCTACATGCGCATGGGCAGATCGATCACTGCCTTCAATGTGAATCGGACGCAAGGTAAGTTCGGTCCGTTTGAAAACCAATTGTTCTTGGGCGACTACACGCAGTCGATCGTGATGCGCGCCACAACGGAACAGGTCAACGGCGTTTGGCAGGGAGCGTGCTATCCGTTCCGCGAAGGGCTTTCGACGGGCATCCTCCATGTGGAATTTACGCCCGGAGGAAATCTGCTATGCGGTGGCACCAATCGTGGCTGGCCAGTGCGAGGGATCAAACCATTCGCCCTCGAACGGCTCCAGTGGAGCGGAAGGCTGCCCTTCGAGATCAATCGCATCACGATTGAGCCGGATGGATTCAAAATCACCTTCACAAAACCGGTTGAAATGATCACGGGCAGATCGTCGACTTCGTACAGCGTCTCCGCGTTCACGCATCCTTATCATGCTGGCTACGGAGGACCGGAAATCGAACAACAGCATCCAGAAGTGAAGTCAGTCACTCTCGCCGAAGACGGTCTCTCGGCAAAGATCACTCTCGAAAAGCTTGATCAGGGTTTTGTGTACGAGCTTGATCTCGCCAAGCTTCAATCTCGCGACGGGGAAGAACTGCTGCATCGCAATGCGTTTTACACAGTCAATGAATTGCCCTCAAAGCGACCATGAATCATCACTATCAAAGCCGACCCCATTCTCACGAACATGAATGCAATCAATCGATTTAATCGGCTTGTTCCTTTCATCACCCGCTGGCCGGGTAAGATTCAGGCAGGTACCGTCAGCGATGAAACGATGTGCCATGTGGATTTTATGGCGACCGTCGCTGCCATCCTGGGCGAGAAGCTACCTGACCACGCAGCCGAGGACAGCGTCAACGCTTTGCCCGTGCTTCTTGGCGAAAGACACTCAAGCCCCATACGCGAGGCTACGGTGCATCATAGTGCTCAGGGGAAGTTCGCGATCCGCAAAGGGGACTGGGTCTTCATCGACGCCCCCAGCGGCGATGACAACGGTGCTCGCGGTGAGCCGCAGTGGCTCAAAGACGAGCGCAGTTATAGCAAGCACACCTACCCCGGCGAACTGTTCCACCTCCGCGAAGACCCGGCTCGGCGTACCAACCGTTACGCGGAGAAACCCGAGTTGGTGAGTGAATTGAAAACGCTCTTGGAAAAGTATTTACAAGAGGGACGCAGCACACCCGGCGCTCCGCAGGAAAATGACGTGGAGATCCAGCCCCACTCTCCACAAGGCACTCCAAGAAGAAACAGAACTTCTCCGTAAGAGCCTATCCTTATGAGATTCATCTTCAGTTCCCTCGCGATCTTCGCAATCTTCTGGTGCCATCATTCTATCGCTGCGGCGGACAAGCCGAACGTCTTGTTCATCGCGATCGATGACCTGAACGACTGGGTTGTTTGTCTTGGCGGACATCCGCAGACTATCACACCGAATCTTGACCGTCTCGCTGCGAGCGGTGTGCTGTTGCGAAATGCCTATTGCCCGGCAGCCTCTTGCAATCCATCGCGTTCAGCAATTTTCAGCGGCATGCCGCCGCATCGTTCGGGTCTCTATCAAAATATGCAGAAGATGCGCGAGGTCATGCCTCAGGCAGAGCTGTTGCCGCGCTATTTCTCCAATCACGGTTACTGGTCGGCTGGCTCAGGGAAGATGTTGCATTACGTCATCGATGCCGCTTCGTGGGATGACTACTTTCCCGACAAAGCAAAAGAAAATCCTTTTCCACGCACCTTCAGCCCAAAGAAGCGCCCCGTGAATCTGCCAAGGGCTGGGGCATGGCAATACGTTGAAACAGACTGGGCGGCGTTGGATGTCACGGATGAAGAGTATGGCGGCGACTGGCTTGTGACCAAATGGATCGGCGAGCAGTTGGTAAAACAACATGAGAAGCCGTTCTTCCTCGCATGCGGTATCTACCGACCGCACGAGCCTTGGTTTGTGCCACAAAAGTACTTTGAGCCGTTTCCGCTAAATAACATTCAGCTTCCACCCGGTTTCAAAGAAGGAGATCTCGACGATGTGCCGTCAACAGGCCAACGCCTTGCCCGCAATCGCTACTTCGCACATATCCAGGAACAAAAGCAGTGGAAGCAGGGTCTTCAGGCTTACCTTGCTTCCATTCACTACGCCGATGCGATGCTTGGACGAGTGCTCGATGCGCTCGAGAAAAGTCCGGAGCGCGACAACACGATCGTCGTGCTCTGGAGCGATCACGGCTGGCACTTAGGCGAGAAGGAGCATTGGCAAAAATTCACCGGATGGCGCGCAACTGCTCGAGTCCCGCTCATGATTCGCGTACCGAAAGGTGCGCCGGGGTTACTTCAGGGAACAACGCCAGAGAGTGTGTGCGATCGCCCGGTGAGTCTCGTTGATCTTTACGGTACGCTCACTGATCTGTGTGGACTGCCCCCGAAAGCGGATATCTC
This sequence comes from Pirellulaceae bacterium, assembly GCA_041748895.1. Lineage (GTDB taxonomy): Bacteria > Planctomycetota > Planctomycetia > Pirellulales > Pirellulaceae > UBA6163. Next base: position 6,252 of record JBGTCJ010000654.1, on the reverse strand, counting down.
CAGCCGCAGTCTTGTGCCGCTTCTGCGTGATCCGAAGACGCAATGGCCGCATGCCGCCATGACTCACCTCGACAATCCGGAAAACTACGCCATCAGTACTGAACGTTACCGCTACATACACTATGTCGGAGATGAAGAAGAGCTGTACGACATCGAAGCCGATCCGTACGAGTGGAGGAACCTGGCCGCCAATCCCGAACATGCTGCGAAGCTCATTGAAATGCGTTCACTTGTGCCAAAACCCTTTGTGCCAGTCCACGAATCTCAGCCCGGTACCAACGCATTCAAAGCCGAAATGGATCTGACACCCATCATCAACCAGCCTGCGCCGTCATCCAAAGCGTCTTCGACCGGTGTGGCTCTGTTGTTCCAAAACCAAACGCAAGCGCCCATCAAGCTCGTGTGGCTGGATGAATCCGGGAAACGGCACGCCTCCATGGTGATAGCCAGCGCCAGCCGTCGCATGCTGAGTACCTTCACCGGACACACCTGGTTACTGCTTGATGAGTCAGGAAAGGAAATCGGCCATGTCACTGCTCCAGCAAAATCTGCACTAATCGTGATCCAATGAATACCTTCACCCAGCACTTCCGCAAACGCACCGGCCTGACACCGAAGCAATTCCGCAGCCGCTACCACCCGTAAAGTGCATGACCCGGCGGTGGCGATGGCGTTACAGACCATGAAATACGGTCTCGGCTGCATCGTGAACGGCGCGGGCAGCTCAGTCGCGTCTGGGCCAATGAACCCCCTTCCACCAATCGTCAGCGCTACCATTTCGCGCCGCCTGGTCGTGAACGGTTACGAGTCGGACACCAGACTTCGGTTGCCCAAACGTTCGGCAGAGTTTTTTTCAAAAAACGATCCCACGCTTCGATGGCGAGCTACAGTTGCTCAATCCAGCTGCGAAAACCCCAGCGATTACTCGTCGTTTCGCGACCATCAACAGCCCCCCACGTGTCCGTCTAGCAAAGGTAATACCGATGAAAGTCCTCGTTGTCGATGACTCTGGCGTCATTAGGAAAATCATTTCTCGTGCTCTCGGCGAACTTGGCATCAATGACGTTAAAGAGGCGGGCGATGGGCAGCAGGCACTTGACATTTTCGGCGACGGATCCGCTTTCGATCTGGTGATCACAGACTGGAACATGCCGGTGATGAACGGCCTGGAACTGGTCCGAACCATCCGTGCGACGGGCAGTCGCGTGCCGATCATGATGGTGACGACCAAATCCGAACGCGGCAATGTGCTCGAAGCGATCCAGGCCGGCATCAATGACTATGTCATCAAGCCGTTCGAGCGTGAGAACTTGCGCGAAAAGCTCGACCGTTTGGTCGTGCTTGCCTAATGCCCGGACCGCGACGGGATCCACTCGTCGTCATTGGCTCCGTTGATGTTGAGAGTTGGTCGCATCCATCACTCAGAAATCGTGCCCAGCGGCTTAACACGATCAAGATAAGGTTTACGGTGGATACCGATTTTCTCAAGGCATTCGAAACAGCCACGGTTCGCGTCTTTGACACGATGGCGTCGATCCCGTTGATTCCGGGTTCTATCCTCTCAGCCGAATCGGGAGCATGCTTGCACGAGATCAACGCGATTGTTCCTATCCTGGGCAGGTACGTTGGCAGCGTCGTGATCGGTGCCGACCGCGAGTTCGCGATGGCCTTTACCGAGACCGTGCTCGGCTATCGGCCAGAAACAATCGATGACGATGTTGTCGATGCCGTCAAGGAGCTAGGCAATATGATCGTTGGCCAGGTCGAAGGTAACCTTAATGGCGTGAAACTCCGCATGTCGCTGCCAACGGTGATAATCGGCAAAGGTGCTGAAATCGGCTTCGGATCTGTGGTGGAACCGTATCAGCAAACCTTTCGCGGCGAATGCGGCTCACTCAGTTTGCTCTTCGGACTGATTGACACGCAGGCGGCCAGTAACATGACGTCGCCCGACAGCACTGGTCAAGTTCACGGTGCCGCAAAGTTGATGGAGTCCGTTTGAGCAGCGCCTAGTTAAAAAATTTCTTATAATTCCTACCGCTCCCTTGGACCTACCTCTCCCTTGGACCTACCTCTCCTTTGGACACGGGTCGGGATTATCGGGGTCTTGGCCCTCTCCCGCCGCTTCGCCGTCGCCCTCGGCGGCACGCGGGAGACGTGGCATGAATCGACACTTGTCGATCGACGGATGTTCACAGGAATAACCGCGCATCCGGCAAAGACGCAGAAAAGTAATCGGTAGCTTACCGCGGACATTTTTGACGCGTGGTGGTCGATAACTGCCACGTGCTGCCAATCGCCCATCAGCGGAACAACATCTGCTTTGTAGTCTGTTCCTTGGGCAGACCGAACAGCTCATGCTCGTGTGCATTCGCCTTCCATTTTCGCTTTCCCGCAAATTCGATTCGAGTTTTCTCATGGCAGATTGTTGAGGGCTATCTTTTCACATCAGGCAAGCAGAAGCGATTGCGTAAGTCAACGGGATGAGTGGAGTGGCAACTAAGCACCTAATGGCCAGAAAGCGCTGGCGCCCCAGAAGACTGCCACCTGCTGATCTCGATTTCTCGACTGCCGAGCAGGTTACCAGTTTCTCCGGTCATGGTTTGGGGGCGCATGGGTAACGCATAAGAGCGAAAGCCCTGGTACTACAAACTCACATTTAAGAATCTATTTTATGACTATCGAAGATCCAGAACTACTCGCCGAATTTGTTATCGAGTCACAAGAGCATCTCGCGGAGGTCGAAAGCGAACTATTGACGCTGGAAGCACAGCCCGATCGTGTCGACACGGCACTCGTTAACAAAGTGTTTCGTGCGGTTCATTCGATAAAAGGCGCAGCGGGATTCTTTGGGCAGCAAACGCTCGAAACATTAGCCCATCGCGGGGAGGAAGTTCTCAATCGCCTGCGTAACAATGAAATCCGGCCGACGCACCAAGTCATCAGCACCTTATTGGCCGCGACCGATCGACTCAAAGGCTTGCTTGACAACATAGAAGACTCAAATAATGAAGACGTATCTGAGCATGTGATCGCTTTGGAAAAATTGCTAAAAAATGAAGCCGATGGTCAACCTTCGCAGCAAACACCAGTTTCGGAATCGCAAACAACGGCGGATCAAGAACCGTGCGACGCCGCTAAATCAACAACGTCAAAATCTCTAAACCAAAAGACTCAGCAATCGTCGAACGTTTTGCCAAGAATAAGGGCATCGGGAATCGGTGAGGAGGCACTCCGCGACTTTCTTATTGAAAGCTGCGACAACCTTGAACAAATCGAGCGCGATTTGGTTTCATTTGAAGATGATCCAACTAGCGAAAGTTTGGTCAACAGCATTTTTCGCAGCATGCACACGATAAAAGGAAGTGCCGGATTCTTGGCATTCAATAATCTAGAACGACTCGCGCACGCATGTGAGACTTTGCTTGGCAAAATACGGCTTGGTGAACGTCAATTGGAGTCCTCGATTTGCAACCTGCTGTTTGCCACCGTTGATTCAATGCAGAAGTGCCTACAGCGTATTGAGCAAGACGGACAAGAAGGTTGTTTTATGGACGATAACCTGATAGAGCATTTGCTCGCCGCTTGCGAGAGTGGCTACGACGCGGGCGCCGGACGAGAGGGCGACTTTACCGATGATAAAGTGATCGATCCGATGCTCGCTGCTTGCGAGCCTGGATGCAATGTTGGCGGGGCCGGCAAAAAAGAATCTGATTTGCTCGCGGTAAATGAATGCCGAGAGTTGCAATCGGATGCTTCGCTGTTCGCCCCCCGGGCAGATCAACCCGTCGATTCAGCCAAGTCAACCGCGGTCCAAAACTCGTCAGCGGATGAGACGCAAGTTAAATCTGCCGCCGACAGTACGATCCGTGTCGACGTTGCACTGCTTGATAAGCTGATGACTCGCGTTGGAGAATTGGTCTTGGCTCGAAACCAGATCATGCAATTCACGAGCTCCCTTGGCGACAGCGAGTTGCTAAACACGAGCCAGCGGCTAAATCTGATCACCACCGAGTTGCAGGAAGGTGTGATGAAGACGAGGATGCAGCCGATCGGGAATGTCTGGAGTAAATTTCCACGCATCGTTCGTGATCTCTCGAGTACCTGCGGCAAACAAGTCCGGATCGAGATGCATGGTAAAGACACGGAACTCGACAAGACGATCATCGAAGCGATCAAAGATCCCTTGACGCACTTGGTGCGGAACTCGGTCGATCACGGAATCGAGACCCCAAGTGATCGCGTGAAAATGGGTAAACCCGCTGAGGGATGCCTGCGGCTGCGCGCGTTTCACGAAGGTGGCCAAGTCAACATTGAAATCTCCGATGACGGTGCCGGCCTGAACCCGGCAAAACTCAAAGCCAAAGCCCGGGATAGAAATCTGATTACGGCAGAACAAGCCGAACAGATGCAGGATCATGAAGCTAACCAGCTGATCTTCCTGCCTGGATTTTCGACCGCAGAACGGGTCTCCAACGTCTCCGGTCGTGGCGTGGGCATGGATGTGGTCAAGACCAACATTGAGAAGATCGGCGGAATGGTGGACATCCAAAGCCAAGTCGGCCGCGGGACCACGATCAAGATAAAAATTCCGCTGACCTTGGCGATCATTCCAGCGTTAACAATCACCAATGACGGCAACCGATTCGCCATTCCACAAGTGAATCTACTGGAACTGGTACGTCTCGATGGTGAGGACGCACAGTCTGGTATCGAGTGGATCCAGGGGGCTCCGGTACATCGATTGCGGGGCCGCTTGCTTCCCCTGGTCTATTTGCGAAAGCTGCTACAAACCGGAGACGATCGAGACGAAGTCGCCGAAGCGATCAACATCGTGGTTCTGCGGGCAGATGACCGACAGTTCGGATTGGTGGTCGACCGCATCAATGATACCGAAGAGATTGTGGTCAAGGCGCTGAGCAAACAGCTCAAAGCGATTCCGGTCTATTCGGGAACCACGATCATGGGTGACGGGAAAGTAGCGCTAATCTTAGATGTATTGGGGCTGGCCTACGAATCCAATGTGATCTCAAAAGAACGTGACCGCTCATTGCCAGAAGCTTCTCCGTTCAATGCAGATGCGTCGATAGACCAGCAATCCTTGCTGATCCTGGGAACCAGTGATGGCCAACGCTTGGCATTGCCCATTTCGCAGGTCGCCAGACTCGAACAGATTCCTAAGACCAGCGTCGAACGGGCAAACAATCAAGAAGTTGTTCAATATCGAAGTGAAATCCTTCCGCTGATTCGGTTGGCAAAGTTTTTGGGTCTTAAAAGTCACGAAGATCCCGACGACCCACAACTCAATGTGGTCGTCTACACCGAGGACGCCCGTAGTGTCGGTCTGGTGGTCGACCGAATCATCGACATCGTCAAAACGACGCTGGAGGTTTCCTGCCAATCGCGGCATCAAGGGCTGTTGGGATCCGCGGTTATCCAAGAGCGTGTGACCGATGTCGTCGACCTACCAGCGGTGATTCGACAACTCGATGTACCAAATCAGGCCGCGGTATGTCTCAATTAAAGGTAACCTTATGATAGCCACCAAAGAGTCCCAGCTTTGCACGTTTTTTCTCGATGACCAAATGTTTGGTGTCGACGTGCAATGCGTTCAAGAGGTCATCCGTTATCAGGAGATGACCGCCATCCCACTCGCGCCCAATGCGGTGTGTGGGCTGATCAACCTTCGCGGTCAGATCGTTACTGCGATCGACTTGCGGATGCGACTGGGCATGTCGAACCGACCAGAAGGAAAACTGCCGATGAACGTAGTGGTTCGTGGCAATGACGGAGCGGTCAGCTTTCTAGTCGACCAGATCGGCGATGTTCAGGAGATTAACGAAGAGTTTTTTGAGCCACCTCCGGAGACTCTGCGAGGAGCCTCCCGCAGGCTGATCCGAGGAGCCTACAAGATGAAGCATCGACTGCTGCTGATTCTTGACGCGGAGCGAGCGATGCATGTTTCCGCGGACGACAGATAGCACGACCAAAAACACGTGCGCAATCATTTTGCGAACGTGTTTGACCGTGAAATTAAAAGACGGGCTCTGAGTGTTTCGAGCCCAACTCCAACTCGTGACTTTACCAACCATTTTCTGCACCACTTTCCATTTCAGGATTTAACCATGGCGACCGCATTACCAGCACAGAAATCGGCACCGAAAAAACGTTCGACTCCATCGGGAATCGATGCAAAACAACTGACTGACTACCGCGGCCAATTGGACGCTATTAGCCGCGCTTCGGCCGTGA
>JBGTCJ010000653.1:0-9905 GCA_041748895.1 Pirellulaceae bacterium | reverse complement strand
TAACTCTGACGGATTTTCGTAAGTGCCGTCAACGAGACGTCCAACACTCGATAATAACAGCTCAGTGTGCATAGTGGGGCCGATTCACGGTCAAGGGGCTTGATGGGAAAATTCACACCCTGCGGCGTGACCAATAGCGATACTGGGTTAATGCGAAATGATCAAAAAAACGCGAATCACGATTGAGGTCGGCTACTGGGCCAGTAAATCGGCCGGTAGGTATCGTCCGCGGCGCTGAATCGCGGGCGCCGAATCACAGGTACCGACGAGCCACCGCCGAAGACCGTCGCTGGGCGGAGTGGCAACGGGATGAGGCGAGTCGATCCGCAACGAGGGTCCGCCGTCGTTGGCGTCTGCAGCCATCTTCGACGAGCTCGATAGGCGGGAAGCGTCGCCCCCGGACACCCGTGTGGTGTGAAGCAGTGACGCGGTGACGTCGTGGATCGTCAGGGCCCGATCGATTCGCCGCCAAAGGTCGGCGTTCTGGACCGGCATCTTGCGGCCAAAATGCTCCCAAACGAAGTCGTTGTCGCGCCATCTGGGAAGGGCTTGGTCGAGCGAACGGATCAGGTAGCGGTTGTTGCTGATCAACGACACGCAGCCGTTCCCGTCGATCGCTTCAAGCCCACGCACGGCGGCCAAAAGTGACAATCGGTTGAGATCCCCTGCATCCTCGCTCTCGACCTCCAGAAGTGATTTTCCCTCGACGGTCTCCAACGAGAAACACCAAATTCCTTCTAGAATCGAAAGGCTGCGGGCATGGCAAACCAGAAGGTAGGATTCGAATCGGCTCGCAACGTCACGCATTGAGCTCGCAACGTCACCGCTCGAGCGAGACTGGGCAAGCTTCGAGTCCGTCTTATCCTCGACCGCGTTGGCCTGAAGAGCGTAGGGCTCGGTCGGGTCGACACAGGACCAAGGGCGCGGGTGCAACGACGGGTGAACCACCCTGGGCGGATCTTGTTGACGGGTGACGGCTGGGCGATCGAAAAACGGACCGGCAGGATCCGCTTCGGGCGGCGTGTGTGCGATCACGGGCGACTCCACGAGAGATGGCAAGGACATTGCGACTTCGGTTGGCCGTTCCATGACCGACATGACGAGCCACCGCTCGCCAGAGTCGCCATCGTCAAACTCGCCTTGGCCCCATGATGCAACCCAGAAGAAAAGGTCACGCCAGTCAGACGACTCACAAACAATCGATTCATCCGGCGTTTTCGTAACGCCCGAGCGGGCTCAAACGCGGACTCTTAGATCCACGCGATCAATCGACCACCGAGACCATCGGGAAGGGCTCGCTGAATCCATCGACGAGCCTGAGAATCGCTGTAACGTGTGCTGAGATGGCCGACGATGATCGTCTCGTTCTGAAATCGATCGGATCGATCGCGGTAGTCGTCGATGTGCATGTGACCGTGCTTGTGAATCTTTTCCCTGCGGTGATCCGGCGCGACAAACGTCATTTCGGCAATCAAGATCTTGGCTTCGTACATCTCAGGGTTGTCGTCGAGCCCCGCGGGTGCGGTGTCACCGGTGTAAGCGAAAATCGGTGTCCGAGTTTCATACGTCACTTCGGTCCCCGAAAGCCGCAGGTCGCGGATCGCAGAACCCACGAGGCCGACGAATTCCGGTTTCAATTTCTGCCGTCGTTGTTCGACCACAAAACCCAGCGACGGGACGGTGTGTCGGGTACGCAGCGCGGTCACCAACCAGTCGCGACCGATCTCAATCTCGTCGCCATCACGCAGCGGTTCGAGTTCACAAGGCATCGCGCCGCGATCGAGATGCACAAATGCCTTGAGAAGTTTCCAACAGGGGTCGATCGCGGCTTCGGGCATGTAAATGACCGGAGGTTCCATCTTCATCATCCGCCGACGCGAGACGTAGACGGGAAGCGCGGCGATGTGGTCGAGATGCGTGTGTGAGATGAAACAGGTTGGTGTGCCCATGAAGTCCCAGGGCTGAGCGCCGAGGTCAAAGATCAGCTTCAACTCGGCCAGTCGCCAATAGGTCTGTACCGCCGCTCGCGACCACCCCTCAACGGTGTAGGGACCGAAGGTCTGCTGTTTGACCGGAACATTGTCGACCATCGCGTCGGTCGGGAGCAGAGATGACACGCTGGGTTCGATTGAATTAGCGGGTGCTGGACAGGCGAGTTTCGGCGTGAAGCGTACCGACTTGGCCGCCGCTTGCCCACCGGCACGACCGCATCCCGCCCACCGGGCCTACCGCATTCCCGTCGGAAGGCCGCTCGCCCGAACCACCGAGGCCCCATAATTGTCAACCTCATGAACGCTGAGTTGGTCGCTGTAGTGCCCTCCCCGACCGATCACGATCTCGCCGTGTTCGTCCTGTTCAGCAACCGCTCCATGATGGCGCGACAATTCGAGGACCGCGAGAAACCACCCGATCAGTGCGGACTTGTGCGAACCCGGCGGGATCAGATCGACCAAGTAAACCCGATCCGTGCCCCGCAAATGTTCGTGTATTTTTTTCATGTACACGTGAATCGGCGTGTCGTCGTAAATGATTTCGGTGGGCGGTGGTCCACCGGCTTCGCGCATGATACGACCGAACGCGCTCACCAGATCCCAGAGCTGCAAATCGGCGATCGGTTGGCTGCCGGGATCGAGTTGCCGGGCAGGAACGTCGTCGCATTGGCGGGCGAAACGCAACTGCCACCCTTGTCCCATCTCGTCGAGCACATCGGCCGCGTCTCGCAACTGCTTGTATTCCAACAGTCGCTCGATCAACTCGGCTGGCGAACCACTGTCGATCGCTGGTTCGTCGTCGTCCTGGACAGACGGCAAAACCCACTGGCTCTTGAGTTCAACCAGAGTGCTGGCCACGTCGAGAAACTCGGCCGCGTCGCCCAAATCCAACTCACGGAGGATCTCGATGTACTGCCAGTACTGCTCGACCAACTTCGATAGCGAGAGATCCCCCAAGCCCACCTCCTGCCGTCGGACAAGGTAGAGCAGGAGGTCGAGGGGTCCGCGATACGCCGGCAATTGAACCGAAAATCCCATGGGAGGCAGCCTAACGCGAACCTGTGGGAGCCGCCAGATTGCTTCACCCCGGAGGCGCTCGCATTCTGCCAAACCATCTCATTGCATCAAGAATTCGACTAGATCAGCCACCTGCTGGGCCGTCAAAGACGCCAATTGCCCCTCGGGCATGACCGACTGTGTGTTTTCCAATAGCTCGTCGATCTCATCTAGGGCAATTTCCCGTAGTCGGCCATCAGCTGACTTGATCACAAGCGTGGATTCGTCCTCGTGCGTTACCCATCCCGTCACGGCGGTACCGTCGGCCAAGAGTGCGGTCCTTGTTCGCCAGGGCGGATCGATCTCTTCCGAAGGGTACAACAGACTTCTCACGACGTGCTCGCGAGTTCGCTTCTGCCCGATGCCATCGAGATCGGGGCCGATCGCGATCCCGACGCCGCCTCGCCGGTGGCAAGCGCGACACTGCGAACCGCCGACATCCGAGAACCAACTCGCGCCCTGCCGGGCGTCTCCGCGGAGCGACAATATATCGGCTACATCGGGTCGATTGCCGATCGTCAGGGCTCTCTGCGACGGGTCAACCCAGAGCGAGAACAGCCCCTCTTCGAAGATCGAATGCGGCGCTTGCAAACGTTCGGAAGCCACTCGCATGGCATCTTGCGGCGGTCCTTCGAGCAGTTGACGCCAGAGCAAAAGGCTGGCACTGGTTGTGTCCGCGGGTGACCCTTCACCCGCCAGGTCCCGTGGGAACCGATCCGCGGCGAGCTTGCTCGAGGATTGACGATGGTCCATCGACGCGATCCAGTCCCAAATCATGTTGATCGCCTGAAGGTCGGGGGCTTCGGACCCGACGTGGGGCATCCGCCCGTGGCCACTAGTCGCCATTCGGTACATCATCACTGATCGCTCGGGGTGCCCCGCGACGATAACCATCGGATCGACCAATCCGAACGTGCCTTGCAGTGGCGCCTCATCGACCGAAGCAGTCGCATCGAGCTTGATATCAAATGTCCAATCGAGTTTGCTGAGTCCCGCACCAGAGGGCGCGTGACACGATCCGCAATTCATCTCCAAGTACGATCGGGCGCGGCGCTCTAGCGGCTCACGCGCGTCCGAAGGGTCGACCATCTGCATCGTGACCCCATGGTCGGAATTGACCCATCCGCCCTCGACGAGCCCCGCCCATCCTGAGGGGCCCGACGCGGCCAAAAGGTTTTGTGGAGTGAAAGACAATCCGCCACCGTGACTGGCGTGATGGCAGTTTTTGCACTGATCACGAGCCATAAACCGGTACTGAGTCTCTCGAACGCCATGGATCGGGTCCGTCACTCGAATCGAAACCTCATCGCCAAAAGCAGGCACTAAGCTGGCATCGGTTTGCTCGTCGTTCCAGCGATACGTGAAGGGATTCCAGGCGAGCCCATCGTAAACGAGCAATTGGGTCTCCATCCGCCGTGGCGACGCGTGACCGTCCACATCGACAACGCTCTGAGTGAGGGTGTTGGCGAAGACCGTCCCCATGGGAAACTTTGTGCCGCGCCGCTTGCGGCCCGCTTGGATCGGATCGCTCGTGGGCACTGCGATCACTCGATCGCCGACTGCCCCATCACGCCACTGGGTCGCGACCGGTTGATACCGGGCTACCCCGGGTGCCGGTTCGAGAGTGTCGAGCGAGCCAAACAATCCTGTCTCGCTCAATCTCAACGGGAACGGCTGCTCGCTCGAAACCGTCTGATCCGCTGGCACCGTTTCGAGACGGAGAAACCGCCCACGATGATCGATCACGATCGGGGTCAACGATGTCTGCCCGGCGAGCTTAATCTGTGCAAAGGAAACGACCTTCGCCCGGCTATCAGCGATCTTGGCATAGGAGGCGCTGGCGGGGTCAGAAAGGTCGGCCGCCCATACCGCACCATTCATATAATCACCGAAAAGGTAGCTTCCCGGCATGAACTCGGCGTCCACGCTTTGGAAAACGCCGCCTGTAATCGACTGCGACTCGGCCCGCGGCAGCACGAGCACCGGTGGCACGATTTCCCCGGGACCTCGTGGCTGCGTTGTATGCATTTCATGCGGGCCCTCGACTACGCTCCATCCGTGATTGGCGCCGGCGAAGGTCCGGTGAAGCATCTCGCACCGAACCCAACCGACATCGGCGACCCAAAGGTTACCGTTGCTGGGATCGAACTCGATTCGGAACGCGTTGCGGATGCCCAGGGAATAGATCTCCGGACGAGCCCCGTCACGGTTGACGAACGGATTATCGGGCGGAATCCGATTGGGTTTGGCGGCGTCGGCCCCGCGAACGTCGATTCGCAGGATGGAGCCTCGGACATCGGTAAGGTCCTGAGCTGTGCGCTCGATATCGGGTGGGTTCGGCCCCGATCCATCTCCCGTACCGATGTAGAGGTATCCATCCCGGCCAAATCGAAGCGACGCGCCAACATGATCACCCGAGGGGTACGTGAAAACGTCAAGTCGCGTGCTGGGATCGATCGTCGGCGGATTGGTGTCTGCGAGTACAAATCGCGAAACCCTTTGACCGCCCTCAACCAGAGACGGGCGGATGCCCCACACGAGATACACGAAGCCGTTCACTTCGAACTCGGGATCGAGCGTCATGTCACGGATCGCCGCCACACTCGGGTCGATTTCCGCCAGATCGAGAATCTCGATCGTTTCGGTTGGATCATCCAAGGTCGAATCGATCGCCTTCAGCTTGCCGCGCGTTTCCACAATCAATCGCCAATCGCGGCCGGGCAAATCGAGCAGTCCAATGGGTTCGCTAACGACCAAATTGGGGAAAATCTCAACCGTTCGAGCCGGAAGCGGCGGCTCGGGGGAACCGAGCAGCGATCGAGATTGCCACGCCGGATGCTCCGCCAATGCGCCGGCAGGAAATAGCGTCAGGGCCATACCAGCCGTCAGCGCAAGCGACCGGACCACCTGCCCCGCCGCGTGTCTACCAGCCGTCAGCGCAAGCGACCGGACCACCTGCCCCGCCGCGTGTCTACCAGCCGTAAGCGCAAGCGACCGGACCACCTGCCCCGCCGAGTGTCTACCAGCCGTAAGCGCAAGCGAACGAACCGTCTGACACGCCGTGTGTTTACCAGCCGTAAGCGCAAGCGACCGGACCATTTGACGCACTGTGCGTGTCGGATTCAGCTTCCGAGCCCCGGCAACCATTCGTTCGACCATCAACTGAATTCGCAAGTCGGGAAGCTGGAAGTTGAAGAAAAAGACCCAGTGACCAAACGATGTCGTCATGCAGCCCCTTGGGATCTGCAGTATATTACCAGCCCCGGCAACTTTGGTAGGACCGAACAATTTTATCACGCAACGATGGCTCGAGGCCCGTCCATGATCGACTCCGTTCTTTACCCCGCCCTCGCGATGCGTCGATCGCATGGTTTTCTGGCTTTGGTCGTCACGCTCGCCTGCGTAACCGGTAGAGTCACGTTGGCCGTGGATCCATCGTCGGCGCATCCGGAGACAGTCGATTTTGGCCGTTTTCAACAATGTCCACTGATCGAGAATCGCACCGAGGCGGGGCTGGTTCGTGTCGTTCTGTGTCCTCAGTATGGCGGACGAATCCTCGAATATTCGCTCGGTGGAATCAACGCCTTGTTCGTGTCAGATGGTGACCTTGGGACACCCGCCGAAGGAAGCAGGTGGCGGAAAGACCCGTCGGCGGGTCGTTTCGACATCGGGCCTGAAATGATGATGCCGCGCCGCGACGCTTTGTTTCGCGGAGAGTGGACGAGTGAGAGAATCGGCCCGTTACACGTTCGCATGACTAGCCCGGACTGCCCGGCAACGCGAGTCCGATTGGTTCGCGACTTCAAACTGAGCGGTGCCGATTCTCACTTGTCGGTCAAGCAGACCGTGATCAACTTGGCCGACCAAGACCAGAGGTATTGCCACTGGAGTCGGACGCTCGCCAATGGTGCGGGGATTGTCGTGATGCCGCTGACCTACCCGCAACGGTTCCCCAGTGGCTACGTCCGCTACGACAGCGGGTCGATCACCATGAAGCCTGAGGACCCCAACGTTCGCGTCCGTGAGGGCTACCTCGAACTTCTTGGTCCACCACTTTCGCCCAAGCTCGGAATGGACACGATGGCCGGTTGGTTGGCGCACCAGCAGCCTTCGGGACTTTTGTTCGTCAAAAAGTTTGCTACCTATCCGGACCGTCCCTACGCCGAGATCGCCGGACTCACTGTTTCGACCTGGACCCCGCCTACGGGCGAAACAGTCGAGCTCGAGCCGATCGGTCCCAGCGAGACGATTGCCCCGGGCAGTTCGTTTTCCTTCGTCGAACATTGGTGGTTGCTCGATAGTCGCTATCCGGACCCCGGCGAGATGATTGACTTGTCGGCGCTTTCTGGACGAGTTGAATCGCTCGGTGAGTAGACTTCAGCGTAGCATGCGAATTCATCATTTCGGTCGCCGTAAGATCGGATCAAGTTGCCTCGCATCCGTTCGGCGATGCCTTTCTGAATTCCTGAGCGGCTGATAACGAGAAAGTCATACTCGCTATCGGTCGCGTCGAAGAAGATGGGATTGACGGGAGTTGCCAGGGTCGGTCGACCGTCGGCAAGGAAATCCAAAACGTATTCGCCATCTACCACGCAGATGGCATTGGCGGGCAAATCGTTCATGATTGCCTTCGCAAACAGCGAACCTCGATAATTTTCATCGTTCCAGTGACGAACGTACTCAACAAACAATCGCGCGCCTGACCCTGGAATCATCAGCACGATCAGGCACGCACCGCCGGTCCATCCCAACCAACGTCCCGGCCTTTCGAAATGCTTCTCGAGTAGCCCGAGGGTTGATGCGATTGTCCATCCGATGCAGACGAACAGCAGCACTCCAGTAAACGCCCAGTAGCCGGGAATGTCATGGTGCCGGCCGACAATCAGGCTGAGCAGGAGAAAGGATCCCCACGTCAGCGTGGACAAGCGAATCCGATTGGCGTCGGGTGAAAGAAAACCGACGATCGTGGTCGTCAGAGCCGCGCCGAAGGCGAGCAGGAATTGATAGGCCCCAATATTCATCCACAGAAATCTGGTGTGATAGGCGAGCGAAGCGAAGGGTTTCTTGATCCAGTGCAGGGCCTCATCGCTTCCCAGTCCGAGAAATTGATTGTTGAACTGAACCCGAAATACGTCGGGGTTTATCCGGATGAGCAGCCACCACAGTGAGAAGACGCCTAGCGAACTGACCGCGATGCTCACGGGATGAACCAATCGCCCAATACCCCGCGACTCGACTAGCACCCATCCCGCGATGAGGATCGCCATCACCAGCGCAAGCGGCAGGGTGAGTCCACCAAAGCCCAGAATCGCTCCGGTCACCACGAGCCATCGGCGGTGTTGTGTGCGCACCCACTGATCGGTCGACAGGATCGCCGCGACGCCGAAAAGGGTGCACAGCATGTCGGGACGCGCGAGGGTCGTGGGGTAGTGAAACCATCGAGAAAGTCCGAGCAGGCCGGCGGCCCAGAGCCCGGCAGCGAAGCTCGACGTCCAGCGAACCGTCAGCTTGGCCGTGAGGCAAAGGACCACCGCGCTCGAAACCGCCGAGAGCAGTCGGCCCGTCGGGTAGCTGACCGGAAGCACGGCGTAAAAAATGGACTGCAGGTAAAAGTACAGGGGCGGCTCGGCGTAAAGGATCTCGTCCGCGCGATAAAACATGCTCGAGGGGTTTCTCGAGGGCATGTGCGGAAGTTGGGGCAAGCCTGTTTGTAGAATCGTCATGCCAGGGACGGCGTAGCATTCCTCATCGATGCGCCCCGGTTGGTGAATCAGCGGCGGAGCCCGAAACAGGAGGAAGGCAACCACGATCGCGAACAGAATCCAGCGATATTGGCGTACGGTCATCGAGGTACCGAGGAGGGTCGGGTCAAGCCGGCGTGAAATCACATGCTTTGGTCAACGCCTGAGCGAACAAGGACAGTAGTTCGGCGACATGGTCGAGATCGCTCAACGACACCGCTTCGACGGCCGAGTGCATGTACCGGTTGGGGATCGCAACCAACCCCGTGGCAACACCCCCGCCATGAATCTGCAGCACGTTGGCGTCGTTCGGTGTGGCCCTGCCGGATGCGGCGAGCTGGTACGGAATTTCGTGCCTTTGGGCCAAGTCGATCAATCGCGCAACGACCGCCGGATTCATATTTGGACCGCGAAAGATGACGGGGCCACCGCCGAGCTTGATGTCGCCCTGTTGGTTCTTATCGATCGTGGGGCAATCCGAGGCGTGCGTCACATCGACGGCAATCGCCACATCGGGGTTGATGCTTCCGGCGGCCGTTTTCGCGCCGCGCAGCCCGATCTCTTCTTGCACCGTGCTGACACCATGAAGGTGGCATTCCAGCGACTGCTTTTTCCGCCTCGATACTCCGGCGGCTCGGCGGACGGCTTCGATCACGGTCCACATGCCCGATTTGTTGTCCATCCCCGGTCCGCTGACAATATCGTTGAGCAACGGCCGGTAACGCAGCTCGAGCGTGATGCAGTCGCCGACTCGAACGCGGTCCTCGAGTGATGCTTTGGATTTCGCGCCGACGTCGATCCACAACTGCTCGAGCTGAACGACCTGTTTTCGTTCCATCTCATTGAGCAAATGGATCGGTTTGCGGCTGATCACGCCCGCCAGGGGACCGCTCGCTGTCCAGACCGTCATCGATTGCCCGACCAGCTGTTGCGGATCCCAACCTCCGATCGTCTGGGCATAGAGAAATCCGTTATCGTCAATATTCGTAACCAGCATCCCGATTTGGTCGCAATGCCCGGCCAGGAGCAACCGCGGCCCTCCGGTATCTCCTGCTGAAGCGATCACATTGCCATGAACATCCGTGTGCACGCTGTCTGCATGAGGCGTGATGTACTG
>JBGTCJ010000652.1:0-9667 GCA_041748895.1 Pirellulaceae bacterium | reverse complement strand
CGTGGAGTTTTCCACAGTTCGCGTCACTCGCGTTGGCCAAATGGGGATCGCTGGCGCAGCACCGCCGCTGGAAGAATCGCTTTACAGGTTGATGTGGCAAGCGACCGAGCGTTCGGAAGAGCGACTCGCCGACGATTTCGGAAATCAGACGTGGCTAATTTTTGCCGACGCAAATGGTTTGGGCGATGCATTGGCGTTGCGGTTACGCAGTGCGGGCGCTACGACGGTTGTCGTCCGACCCGGCGACGGTTTTGAGTGCCTCACCGCGCCCGACAGCCGTGTCGACGAGTTCAGGATCAGACCCGACCACGTTCCCGATTACGAACGATTGTTTGCCAGCTTCTCCGATCCCGATCCCGCTCCGTTGGTTGGCACCATTCATTTGTGGAGTCTCAACGACGACGCGGCCGAACCCGAAGCTTCGGATATTCAGCAAAACGTAATGCTGGGGGCAGAGAGCAGCTTGCGATTGATCCAGCAATTGGTGCGGCACACAGGCACACGCGCCGATTTTCGTGCGAGTTGGCGCGGCTTGTGGTTTGCTACCTGTGGTGCACAGAATGTCGACGGCTACGGCACGAATATACATGTCGCTCAAGCTCCGCTTTGGGGGCTTGCTCGCGTTGCGGCCGTTGAACACCCTGAGCTACTCAGCCGCCTGATCGATCTGGAGTCCCGCGATCCGCTGCCGGATAGGGTTGGCGAGTTGTGGGACGAAATCCAGTGCGGCAACGACGAAGACCAAGTTGCGTATCGTGGCGGCCGGCGGCACGTAGCCCGACTACAGCACGCACCGCAGGCACTGCGACAGCCGCAGATGTCGGCAACCTCTCGGTCAATTCCGAGCGGTCCCTACCGATTGCGGTTCGCTGAGGCTGGTAGCTTCGACACGCTCCATTTTGAAGGCTGCCAACGCGCCAGACCCCAGGGTAGCGAAGTTGAGGTCAAAATCGCCGCTGCCGGTCTCAATTTCAGCGACGTGCTCAAGGCGATGGGCCTATACCCCGGCATCACCGACCCGGTCGTTCCCCTTGGAATCGAATGTTCGGGCGTGGTGACCGACGTCGGCACCGCCGCAACTAGGTTCAAGATCGGCGACGAAGTATTTGGAGTTGCCCCTTTTAGCTTTGGTTCCCATGCCCTCACCGCCGAATACGCGCTGAGTGCGAAGCCGGCGGGAATCAAGGATTCGGATGCGGCGACGATCCCGATTGCCTTCATGACAGCGTACTACGGGTTGGTGCATCTCGCCGACCTACAGCCGGGTGAACGCGTTCTGATTCACGCCGGTGCCGGCGGGGTCGGTCTGGCTGCGATTCAGATCGCCCATCATCTCAGCGCAGAAGTATTCGCAACCGCGGGCAGCGATGAGAAACGATCGTTTCTGCGCACGCAAGGAGTCGAGCACGTCTTCGATTCTCGATCGGTGGAATTCGCCGAGCAGATTCGGCAGGTAACCAATCGAGAGGGAGTTGATGTAGTGCTCAATTCCTTGCCCGGTGAAGCGATCCCCAAGAGCTTGTCGATCCTCCGCGCGTATGGTCGGTTTCTCGAAATCGGGAAAACCGACATCTACCAAAACCGATTGTTGGGACTGGCACCATTCCAAGACAATTTGTCGTATTTCGCCGTCGACTTGGATCGTATTCTCCGTCAGCGTCCGCAAGTGATCACGAGACTGCTCGAATCACTTTCAAAGCATTTCGCTGCCGGTGATTTCAAACCGCTGGCGATGACCGAGTTCGCGGCCGACCAAATTGCCGATGCTTTCCGCTACATGGCCCAGCGAAAGAACATCGGCAAAGTTGTGGTGACGATGTCAGAGCGTGCCACCGAGCAGGCTCGATCGCATAGCGATGGTGAGAGATCGAGTTCCGCGGGAACAGTACTGATCACTGGCGGACTAGGCGCGCTGGGCTTATCGGTTGCTGAAGACCTTGTTGACCAGGGCGAGACGCACGTTGTACTGCTAGGACGGCGTGAACCCAATGACCAACAGCTGGCTACTGTTGGGCGTCTCCGCGAACGCGCTAAGGTCCAAGTGGTCGCGGGCGATGTAAGCCACATCGATTCGCTTCGCGACGCGCTGCAGCAGATCGCTGTCGATTTTCCGCCGCTGAGAGCAGTCTATCACGCCGCAGGAGTGCTCGATGATGGATTGTTATTCGACATGTCGGCCGAGCGCTGGCTCAACCCTTTGGCTCCAAAGATTCAGGGGACATGGAATCTCCATCAGGCAACTCTCGATCAACCGATCGAGCGATTTGTCTTGTTCTCATCGATCGCCGCGTTGCTAGGATCTCCCGGACAGGGGAATTATGCCGCCGCGAATGCGTTTCTGGATACGTTCGCAGCCTATCGCCGTAGCCACGGTTTGCCAGCGATTAGCATCAACTGGGGGCCGTGGGCGGACGCGGGGATGGCGGCAAATGCAGAGGCGGGCCAACAACTGCGAGCGCGCGGATTAGCAATGATTCAAACTTCGCCGGGCCTGCAACTGATGCGGCGACTCGTCGCAGCCGGTGTCGATAATGTGGCTGTCATGCAGGTCGATTGGTCGAAAATGCTCCGTGACGGTCGGCCGGTTCGACCCTATCTGGCTGAGTTCGCCCAGCCATTGTCGGCGATTGGAAAAGCCGCTGATCAAAGCATCGACCGCAAATTCGTTGAGACGTTGAAGGAAGTCACGGCGCAGCAGCGAGAGCAGCGACTGCAGCAGTACTTGGTCGACGAGTTGGCTCGGATTATGGGATGGGAAGCCAGTCGGATCGACCGGCACCAACCGCTGAGTCAACTCGGGATGGATTCGCTGATGGCGATGGAATTAAAGAACAATATTGAACGGCAATTGGGGGTCGACATTCCGATGGGTGCGTTCATTGAATCACCCACCATCGCGAGTCTCTCTTCGCACGTGTCCGCCGGGTTCAAAAACGCCGAGGTTGCGGGGCACGGTGAGCCAACGACTCGCCCCTACCGAGTGCTGGTGCCGCTCAAAGCGAGCGGAAACAAACCGCCGTGGTTCTGTGTCCACCCGCTTGGCGGAAATGCGGGATGTTACGCAGATCTGGCGAAACACGCGGAGGCGGATCAACCGGTCATCGGAGTCTGGGGGCGTGGTGCCGATGGCCTATCGGCGCCTCACCCGTCATTGCAGGCGATGATCGACGACTATGTTTCCGCGATTGAGGAATATCAACCGCAGGGACCCTATCACGTTCTCGGATGGTCAGCGGGTGGGGTTTACGCCTACGAGATCGCCCGGCGGCTTCGAGAGAACGGTCATGAGGTGGCGATCTTGGCGCTCTTGGACACGCCATTGCCGTCGATCTACGACAACGTCGACTTAGGTGACGATGCCCGGTTTTTGTACGACTTCACTCACTTCTCGAACATCTTCCTGCAATCGAAGATGCGGGTCACTTATGAGCAATTGTGCCAACTTTCCCACGACGGCGCGTTGCAGGTCATCCTCGACGAAGCCAAGCGAGAGGGTTTGCTGTCAGCGAACGCTTCGGCGCACTACATTGAGCGTTTGATTGATACGGCCCGAGCCCATGTCCGATTTATCAAGGAATACCGGCTGCAGGACTTCGATCAAGAAATCCAGCTGTACCGACCCGAAATCACCGAGGCACTTGAAAACATTTCGGGGCAATCTTGGGATGACGACCTCGGCTGGGCGTGGCATATCGGTTCGCAGCTGACCGTTCATCACACGCCAGGAGACCATTTCACGATGCTCCTAGACGAATGCGCCGCAGAACTTTGTCAGAAGCTAATGCGTCAGTGTCATGACAGGCCAAACAAACACCCCGTTCATTATTGAGGTGACTTGCAGGACTGGGCGATTCTTTGACAGTTGAGTCATCATTCGCCCTGCGGTAGCGACCCGGATGCCGAATTCCCAAGAATACGCTCTGGAGTGAGCTACAGTAGGCGTAATGAACCAGGCCTTTGTTATTGAGCACTACACGGCGTCGGATGGCCGCCGACTCGCATTGCGGCGGTACATACCACCCGCTGAGGCTCGTGCTCATGTTGTCGTACTGCATGGGATCATCAGCCACAGCGGCTGGTACGATACCAGCTGCCACGCTTTGGCAGAGCTTGGGTTCGACCTGCATGCCCTGGATCGACGTGGATCTGGACTCAATGGCGACTCACCCGGTGACGTGGATTCGCCGCAAAG
The DNA here is from genome assembly GCA_041748895.1 of Pirellulaceae bacterium. Classification (GTDB taxonomy): domain Bacteria; phylum Planctomycetota; class Planctomycetia; order Pirellulales; family Pirellulaceae; genus UBA6163. The sequence continues at coordinate 5,475 of JBGTCJ010000652.1, read as the reverse complement.
GTGGATTGACGATGTGGTCGGTTATTTGGACGGCCTGCGAGCGAGTGGACGTCCGATATTTCTGCTGGGAATCAGTTGGGGAGGAAAGTTGGCGCCGGCCGTGGCCCGTGCCCGTCCGGATCTTTTGGCGGGTATGGGCCTGTTGTGCCCCGGGATTTACGCGAACCAGCAGCCAGGATTGGTTCAGCGTTCGGCGCTTCGTCTGAGCGATTGGCTGGGGCTCAATCGGTCGACGGTCCGTATCCCGCTACAAGAGCCGGAACTATTCACCGATGCCCCTCAGTGGCAGGCCTACATTCGCCAGGATCCGCTAACGCTACGCAGGATCACTCTGCGCTTCGCGCGGGCGGACTTGCAGCTCACCATGCAAACCCGATCCAGCGCTGCTTTTCTTCACTTGCCGACGCTGCTGGTGCTCGCCGGGCGAGACCGCATCGTCGACAACGCGAGGACGCGGCGCTTCTTTGCAAAGCTTGCTGCGGCCGACAAAACGATGTTGGAATATTCCTGCGCGGCTCATACGCTTGAGTTCGAATCCGATGCGGCACCCTACATCGCCGACTTAGCGGCATGGATGCTACACCGCACAACTGCTTCGCTGGACGAAATCAAAAACAGTCGCTAACGGTGCTGGAAGCTCGGCCGGCAAAGCTCCGCCCGCGCCTGAACCCGCTGTGTTGAAATCGGGATAGAGGAAGAAGTGGCCACCGGGAAACTGCCGAGTGGTCAGCTGTCCTCGTGTGACGAGACCCCAGCCGGTCAAACTGTCGATTTGAACGTGCTGATCGTCGATTCCGCCGATTGCCATCAGCGGGCAGACGAGCGGTTCGGTCGGTTCAAGGCGAAACGACTCGAGCATCCGCAGATCGGCGCGGATAGCGGGAATCACCGCACGCAGCCAAGCGGGGTCCCTTCGTATCAGTGAAGGGATGCCGCCATGCTTTCGGTGGATGTGCTCAATGAACTCCTCATCGGGCAATTCACTGACACTCGCCGCAACACGCCGCGTCCCCGGCGCTTGGCTTGCAACCACCACCATCGAGCTTGGCGACCAAGGTCCATGCCGGGGCAAACGTTCGGCTACTTGAAAGGCAACGTACGCGCCGACGCTGTAGCCGAGCAGTGCAAAGGGCCCAGGTGGATGGCTGCGGATCGTATCAGCGATGTTTGTTGCCAGCTCGCTGAGTGAAGTGAGTGGCATTTGCTGCAGTCGTGTCTCGCGACCTGGTAAGCGAGCCGGAATTATCGCCAACGAATCAGGGGCATAGCGACGCCAACGATAGAAATGGCTGGTACCGCCGCCGGCGTGCGGGAAGCAAAACAATCTTAGCGGATGCGGAAGAGTCGCTTCATCAGGAAAAAGCTCCGGGTCAATCACGCTCACTCCAGAACGGGATGCACTTGTTGAGCGACCGTCATCGATCGCAGTTTCTCTCGCGATACGGTGATCCCCAGCCCCGGCCCGGTCAATGGCGGCGCATGCCCACCGTAGCCAAAAGTGATCTCCTCCTCGATCAAATTGCTGCGTAGCACGTGGCGATCGTAAGATCCCTCACAGTAGCGAACCACGCGGATCGATTGAGCCCAGTGTCTACCCAAAGCAGAAAGGATCCCGGTTTCACCTGGATGGCAGCCAAGTTGATACCCAATTCCATGCCGATCTGCCAGCGCCGCCAGCCGCAAGCACGCGATGAACCCGCCGCATTTGGAAAGCCTCAGGTTCCACAGGTCACCGACGGCCATCCGGATCGACTGTTGCGCATCGTTCCAGCCGGTCAGCGACTCGTCCAACATGATCGGGACCGCACACTCCCGCCTAAGTCCGTTTAACTTCTCAAGCTGCCCATGCGGCACCGGTTGCTCGATGCAGGAGATGTTATGAGGGCGCAGTCGTTCGATTCGGCGCAAATACTCGGATGAATCCCACGCTTCGTTGGCATCGACGCGAAGATCGACGCTCGGTCCTATCCAGCGGCGAATGGTCGACAGACGCGCGGCATCATCATCTGCCGGATGACCGATCTTCACTTTGCACTGGGCAAACCCATAGAACCGCATTTTCAATGCAGATCTCCAAAGCCGACTGGGATCTTCGGAATCAATCGTTGTGCTGTACCGTACGCTATGAGGAGCGATCCGAAGCGTCTGAGCCTCGGCAATCACGGCGGCAACACCGGAAACCGGCTGCCCAAAGGCACGCCCAAAGGCATCCAATACACTGGACTCGACGGCCGCTCGTAACGGATTGCCCAAGCAACCTCGCAAGTCGTCGGGCACCTTGAAGCTTGAAAACCTGTCGAGCATCACCACGACTTCGTCCCAGTTGCTGCAGGCGTCACGGAACAAATTCGGCACCGGCAAGCCGGCAAACAGACGCAGTGAGCTTTCCGGGGTGTCGCCGGTGACATACGTCCGTGGGACGCCCTCACCCCAGCCAACGGTGCCATCTTCTAGCCGACACTCGATCACAATGTTGTCGCTCGTGGAGCGAGTTGCCGATGCATGCCGGAATGGTCGTCGCAGCGGTACGTGGATGCAATAGGCTGTGAATCCTGCGATTCGCATCGGGTTGCCTAAGCCGAGCTGCGGGCAATGCTAGTCGCTGCATCGAGTGTCTCTCGAATGCCGTCTCGAAAATCGACCCGCGGTTTGTAGCCCAACACTCGCTTGGCTTTTGCGATCGAAAAATCGAGGTTTAGCGTCATGAACTTTATCCTTGCACCAGTCAGTAGCGGTGCCTGCGTCGCACCGGACAGTTTTGCCAATGTTTCCATGGGACCGACAAGCCCGCGTGCCAACCACTCCGGTACATGTTTGGGGTGCGGTTTTCCCAAATAGTCGGCTATTGAATTGATGTATTCCTCCCGCGTGACCAAACGTTGATCGCGAATGTTGAAAGTTTCACCGATCGCTTGATCATGTTCCATTGCCAAAACAATCGCGTCGGAAAGATTGCCAACATAGGTATTGTTGAGCAGCTTGTCACCACGTCCGATGTACTTCATCTTACCCGCTTCAAACTTCTCGATAATGCGAGGCACCGAGTGCCGTTCTCCCGGGCCATAAATGAATCCGGGACGTACAATCACCGCCGGCAATCGATGCCGATTGATGTGATCGTTGATCAAAACTTCGGCTTCGGCCTTCGTCTTCGTATATCCGTCGAGCCCGGTTAGGCTAGGAGGTGTCGTCTCGTCCGTTCCATAATGATGGCGAGCCGGATAGACACCCAACGAACTAACTTGAATCCAGCGGCTAAAATTGTCGCTGGCCTGCACGATGCCGAGCATGTGTTCCAAGGCGACCACATTGATCGCTCGATACTTTTCGGCTGGCCCCCAGTCGCCGATATGTGCTGCGCAGTGCACGACGATGTTCGCATCTCGCAGCGGACCATTGAGCGTCGAGAGATCGGCTAAGTCACCATGAACCACGCGAGCACCCGCCTTTTCCAGCTCGCTTCGATCGGTGTCGCTACGGACCATCGCGCGGACCGCGTATCCCCCTCGCGATAGATCTTGTACGACCCTTCGTCCGACCAATCCGCTGGCGCCGGTGACTAAGACATGCGTATTGCTGTTGTCGCTCAAAGCTCAATATTCCTAGATGCTGTACGGTCACCGGATGTCGTTTCACGCGATCGGTATGCAGGCTGTCAGTTCTTGCACGGCTCCGCGGGTGCCAATCCCATTTCTCGATCAAAGTCCTTCGGTAGGCGATCGATAAATCCTAAATCATTGGTAAGGCACGGATGTTTGTATTCTTCAAAATTACCGCGATCCTGGCTTCGCTGAGCTCGCAGTGTATCCCAAGTACCTGCGGGAACCTCGTGGACGTCTATGGGCTCAATCCGTCCCGAGCGGCACTTGTCGGCATACTCGATATTGATCCGCTCCAGTCGAAGCTGCAGTTCCCTCGCGAGCTTTTCCCGCTGATGCAACTGCGGGGCCGAGTCAAGCAACAACCGGTATCGCGGTCGCTCGCCCATCGTGGGCGCGAGCGTAAAGGTACAACTCTCCAATCCCAACGCACTGAAGGTCTCGCTCATCGCCTGCACCACTTGATGTTCACTTAGCTTCTCCCCAGTCAAATTCGCAAAATGGCGGCCTTTGTTCATGAACGATAGTAACGGCACTTCGCCTTCATAGCCGTCACAACGCACCACGTCCGAAATGTCGTAGCGAAATAATCCAGCTGACGTGGTCAGCAAGATGAAATAGTTTTCGCCGGGTTCCAACTCGTGCGCTTCGAGAATCGTCGGGTTCGCCGTTCCATATTGGTTCTCCGGAATGAACTCGAAGTAGTGACTACTGTAATCGAGCATCCCAGATGGGGTTCGATCACTGAGCGGGATCGTCATTCGACCTTCGCTGGCGGAAAGGCCATGATCTCGAACGGGAAGACCTCCGTAGTATGGTTCGAGCTGGGTGAGATAGAGACCAACCGCACCGCCGGTCCAAACCGCAAGCAGGGTCAGTCGGGGCCAGATGTCTTTCGGATATAGCGATCCTTCTCGTTCGGCAATTGACTGAAGTTCCCTCGCTCGGCCGGGATCTTTTCGCAGCGATGGTGCGAGCGCTTCGCGGATCTGCCGCGGTATTTCGTGTTGTGAGTTCAGAGTCCCATCAAAGATGTCTCGGATGAGCGATTCCTTTTCCTGGTCACAACGTTTGGCGACCTCGATCAATGTGCTCGGATTGGCGGTTATGATTTTGCCGACTCGGCGGCTAGCCATGCTGATCCGTAGCGCCGCGTAATGCTTCGCGGCGTGATCCATGATCCGGATCACCGGCGAAGGCAGCACAAACAGCGATCGCATGTAAATGGGTCGCGTCTCGGCCGCTAGCCCGCTGATGTTGCCGCACGGCACCCCGCTCGGCGCGCGGGAGACCTGCCAGTGACTGGAGAACTGGAGCGTCGATAGCGCCAGCAGCTGAGGATAGTCTCGATAGACGCCGGTTCCCCAATACTGCCAACTGGCACGATACTCATCATAGAACGGTCGCGTTATCGGCAAAAACTTGGGGACGTCAGTCGTGCCCGACGTCGTCGCGAACATCAGGATTCGCGTTTGAGCGTTGAACATCGCGCCGATGTCGCCGTTCATCACGAGCTCAATGTAAGGCCGGTACGCCTCGTAATCGAGCACCGGAAAGCTACGGCGGAAGTCCTCCGCGGTGCTTATCCCGTTCAAACCGTAATCGCGTCCAAATTGACTATCGGCAACGCGACGAACCTTCTCCATCAACCGTTGCCGTTGAATAAGGCGACCGCGTTGGGCCCCGTGAAGGAATGCCTTCAGCTTCGCTCTTTTCCAGTGGAGAAACGGCAGTCGGACCAAACCACTAGGATGCATGACGTCGCTTCCGATTGTTTTTATCTATCGTGATCGGCCACTTGCCCGACGGCAACCCTGCATGCGTTCATCCCGCGGGCACGCACGCCTCACGACCCAAACTCGCAGGCGGATGGGTG
>JBGTCJ010000651.1:0-8036 GCA_041748895.1 Pirellulaceae bacterium | reverse complement strand
ATGTCGAATTGCAAAAGCAGTACGGGATCCGTCGCGAACTCGGCGTATCCTCGGAGATCTATGATCGTCAAGTTGAACAGGTGCAGAGCTTGATGCGGCAGGGAAAAAACACGGCGACCTACTGGCTGAGTCTGATTCAGTTCGAAACCGAGCGGTTCGATCTTGCCCGAAGCTGGTTGGAGACTCGGGTGTTACTCCCCAATCAAACATCCCGCTGGCAGGATGCCGCCGAGTTCAACTTAGCAAGGAGCCTCGAGAGGCTGGGTGAAAGCGACCGAGCGATCGAACTCTACAAGTCCGAGGGAAACCCTCAGGAGCATGGCAACCGGATTCGCGCCCGGCTCCTCGCCCGCGACCCCTAACGATTCATCGGATAACGATCCATCCGATCGAGCGTTTTTGCCACGGCGGTCGCTCCCCGTGGCATCGGTCATGCATCGATCGCCCGCGTGCCAGCGGAGGAAAGTTCAAGCAGCTTTCATTCTCGCCGTCACCGCGTCCCAATCGACGACATCCCAGAAGGCAGTAACGTAATCGGGCCGACGGTTTTGGTAGTGCAAGTAGTAGGCATGTTCCCAGACGTCCAGTCCGAGGATCGGAGTGCCCGAAATTCCGGCAACGTTCTGCCCCATGAGAGGCGAATCTTGGTTGGCCGTACTGCCGATTTTGAGTTTGCCGGCATCCACCACAAGCCATGCCCAACCGCTACCGAAGCGGGTGGCTGCGGCTTCGGCAAACTTGGTCTTCATCTGATCGAGCGACCCGAAGGCCGAATCGATCGCTGCGGCGAGCTCGCCCTTGGGTTCGCCGCCCTTGCCAGCCGCCATGATCGTCCAGAAAAGGGAGTGATTCGCATGGCCACCGCCATTGTTTCGAACCGCCGTTCGCTTGTCTTCGGGGACCGCCGATAGGTTGCCGATCAGAGCCTCGATCGAGAGGCTCTCCAACGGCGTTCCTGCGATCGCCGCATTGACTTTGTCGATGTAGGCCTGGTGATGCTTGGTATGGTGGATTTCCATCGTTCGAGCGTCGATGCTCGGCTCGAGGGCGTCGTAACTGTAGGGCAGCGCCGGAAGTGAGAAGGCCATTGGGATTGGATCCATAGCGAGGTGTTGGGTGGCAAGAACAGGCTTCGACGAGCCGATCTCCCTTTCAACGATACCGGGCGGTGCGGACAAGCGAAACCCGCCCAGGCTACTCGTTCTCGATTCGACCCATCAGGTATGCCTTCAATCCCAAGATGATCTGATTGGCACACGCGAGGATCTCTTTTTCCCTGCGATCGCGACTGCGAACCGGGGTGATCTCAACCTTGACGAGTGTCCTGGTTTGCGTTCCAGATCGTGAACCATCACCGAGCGGCAGGATCGTCTCATTCAACAGAATTCTAACCCCGAATGCGAAATGATGGTCCGCCTTGCGTCGTCCACCGACGGTGTACCGGACGCTCATCTTCATCACCAAACTTCCCTCAGAAACCGTGACGATTTCGGCTTTGTGATCGGCGATGAAGCCTCGGAGCTTCTCGATTGCAAACAGGGAAGGTACGGGCGTGATGATATTCGCCTTGAACGTTGAAGTCTCGCCATGACCATCGAACCATCCGAGCAAACGTCGTTTGCGTTTGATCGGCTCGGCCCCATCGATGATGCTTCCCACGCCGATCTGAATCACTTGGTTGCGACCGCTTTCTTTGGCTTGTAACAAAGCCCGATCGGCGCGAGCGAGCACGGAGTCGGCCGAGTCGCCGACCTGAACTTCCGTGACACCGAAGCTAGCGGTTACCGATGCGTTGCCGAGCGATGGAAGCGGCGTCTGCTGAATTGTCGCACGGATCGCTTCGGCGCGCTTCGCCGCCGACACCAGATCGCAGTCGGGCGTGAGGTAGATGAACTCCTCACCTCCGTACCTTGCGACGAAGTCGCACTCACGACTGTGGCTGCGGAGGACGGCGGCGAACTTGACGAGCGCCTCATCGCCTGCCTGGTGTCCATGCAGATCATTGACACTCTTGAAGTGGTCGATGTCGCAGATCACCAAGCTGAAAGTCGCTCCGGTGGCCGCACGGCGGTCGACCAATTCGTTCAACCGGCGGTCGAATTCGGCTCGGTTGGCGACACCGGTCAACGGATCCTGGGTCGCCTGCTTGTGAAGACTTTGCACGCGACGTTCAAGGCTCGCCTGATGCGACGAGTCTCGAGCGATCAGGACCACACCACAAAGTCCCGGTACTTCCTCAGGCACCGGGACGACGTGCAACCGCGTCGGGACTTGTGTCCCGTCGACACGGCGGATCGTGTAGTTGCCGATCATGGGTGAGGATTTCTCGATCGCCTCTCGAATCGGGCAGTACGCGTCGGTGACCTCGCCCTCCTCGTCCGCCAAACCGATCAAAACGGGAGACCAGACACTGCTTACCACGGCCTCCGACTTGATTCCGGTGAGCAACTCCGCTGCGTGATTCCATCCATGGATGATCCCGTCGCGATCGATGAAGACGACGCCCTCATCCATGCTGTTGAGCAGTTGTTCGTGAAAGCGGCCGGTCGAGGGGAGACCGCTTCCGAACATTCGGGAAGGAAAATCGGCGGTGGCCTGCCAACGCGCGTCGGGCGATAGGGCCTGGACTGGGCGAAGCCACTTGAGCAATGCTTGCCGGTGGACGCGATCGGACTCACCAGTCATCATCGCGCAGAAATCGTGAGTGAGCAGCGGGTCGAACTGGGTCCCGCTGCCGTCAAGCAACTGACCGATAGCGACATCGCGACTCATCGCTCGCGAATGCACCTGTTCGGTGATCATCGCATCGAACGCGTCGGCAATCGCCAACATTCGCGACCCCAGTGGGATCTCCTCCCCAACCAATTCCTGGGCACGCTCGGTGGCGTACCACGCCGAGCCATGACGGACGATCTCCAACAACATCGGGTCATCGCAGCAGCCCCGGATGATCTCCACGGCGAACGTCGGCGCCATCGCCATGGTCAGTTGTTCTTCGCGGGAAAGCTTACCGGGCTTGCGAAGGATCTGATCGGGGATCCCGATCTTCCCAATGTCGTGCAGCAATGCGGCGACTTCGAGTCGGTCGCGATCGTCGTCCGGCAACCCAAGCCGCTCGCCCCACGCGGCGCAGGACATTGCCACTCTCAAGCTATGCGATGCCGTTGGCGGGTGCTTGGCCTGCAACGCGTAGTAGAGCGAGGTGGCGATACCCAAGCGGACCATCGCCAAACGATTTTCGTAAACGACGTCACTTGGCTTGCCGCCCGTCGTGTTCGCAGCCGGCACGACCGAGGCCAGGTCCGACAGCAGTTTGGCCACTTCGAGGCTGCTCGATTCTGCAGCGACTGCCGTCGCCGAAACCAACTCGAGCGTTTCGGCGGCGAGCGGCAGGGCGTTGGGATCAGTCGTAGGCATTTGCGCTCTGGATCGTTTTAGGGCGGTACAAGCCGAATCCGTTCGAAACCCATCGCGTCACGCGTCGCCTTACGCGAGAGGGATCGGTCGGCCAAGAAAGTCCTCCGTTGCTGCAGGAACCCTAGGTCATCCCTTGGAAGGCTGGGGTGGACACTTCGCAGAAAATCGAGAATTCGAGCGACTTGGGAAGTCGCTGACGGCCTGAGAACGTCGTTGCGACCCACGGCCGAACGCAAATCACACCCAATCACCACCGCAAAATGCTTGCGACTGCGGCCACGCCTACCTACTATTGATTCAGGGCCTGGTCGCCTTCGGACGGCGAACGCCCGTTTCTTCCTCCGACACTTGTCATCCCCGGTGTGCACGCGTGAGCCTCTCGGATATCGATCGCCAGCTTCTTGACAGGTGTCTCTCGGGCGCCCCCCGGGCGTGGGAGGATTTTGTCGATCGCTTTCTCGGACTGGTCATCCACGTTGCCAACCACACCGCTCAGTCTCGAGGGATCCCGCTTTCCCAATCGGCTCGAGAGGATCTTGTGGGTGACGTCTTTTTGACGATCGTGTCGGACGATTTCGCCTGCTTGCGAAGGTTCCAGCGTGGTTGCTCGCTGGCAACCTACCTGACGGTCATTGCCCGACGTGTGATCACTCGTCAATTGACAGCGGGGGGTTACCGCAACGTCTCCGCACCGCACGTCGTGCTTGACACGGTAGCGCACTCGGGATCGGATCTGCCCTCACGGCTTGACAACGTTGACGAAGTCAGACAGTTGATGACTCGACTCGATCCGCAGGAGGCTCGCGTCGTGAGGATGTACCACCTCGAAGGGATGTCCTATCAGCAGATAAGCCAGGAGATCGGTGTGAGCGAGAACAGCATTGGTCCTGTGCTCAGTCGGGCACGACTCAAAATGCGAAAATCGACTCAGCCATGACACCTATCGGTAGAGACTCGTGATCGGCGGCGTTTCGGGTTGCTGGCTCAGCCACGCCGAGCGAACAGCCGCCGTGGATGGGGGTGCCGGTGCCGCGCCGCCGCCTGGACCCATCAGAAGCAGATCGACCTGGCGCCCGGCATCCTGGGGCATCGCGAATAGCGTTGGATCGGCGGAAAGGAATTGGTTGACGGCGTAACTGCCAATCGCCAGCTTCAGTTCGAGCGGAGGGCCATCGATGGGGACCAGCCGGAGGTGAACGGCATGGGGTAACGCACACCCGTGCTGCTCGTAGTAGCGATGGGACGATCCGCTCGCCGCGGCAACCTGACGTCCATCGGGGCCATACAGAATCTGGTCGGTCACGTATCCTTTCTGAGGCTCGACAATCAGCACGCGGCTGTAGAGGCCATCGACCATCGGCATCATCGTGCGCACCTCAAGGCGGCCGTCACTCCGGGTGATCGGGCCCTCCACGACCTCGGCGGGTTCGAGATGGACTAGTCCCAGGGCGTCGGACAACCAGGTAGGATCGACCGGAAGGATCGAGCGGTAGCTCTGCGAACGGTACTGGTCATGCCGCGCGAAATAGAGCGTTTGTGTCATCGCCTCGGGAATCTGAAACCAGAAGATTTCGTCGTTGCTTCCCAAATCGAGCCCAGAGCCGAGCATCAACGGCAGGCTAGCTCGCATCCGAAATCGCCGCGGCCGATCGATCGCCAGGGTCGCCGATAGCCTCGGTACGTTTTCCATACTCGGCACCTCGACCGATACGGAGTTGCTCGACAATTGGCCAATCCCATCGGTTCGGTTCAGGACCTCCGCTAGCTCATCCAGCGTTGGCGTTTGCTCGAAGGCATGGGGCATCGGCGTCAGATCGACCTTAACGGTTTGGCGGTAGCACGTCGCGCCTCCGGCACACCAAACCACCATCAACCAAATCGATGCCGAGAGCGCTGCCGCCTGCGGTCGAGTTCGAATGCGGTCCGCGGTGCCCATCGATCGCGGCGATTCGCGAGTGCACTTCACGGCGATGCCTCGCAGTACAGCAATTCGTGCATCGCCGCCTGCAGTCGATCCAGATCGCTACGTGCGATGGGGCAGGTCTCGACATCGATTTCCGAGCCGTCAGTGACCACTTCCAATCGCATCGATTCCGAGTGTGAGTCGCCTGGTTCAGCATCCTCATGCATTCTGGTGTCGGCCATCCTGACCACTCGTCGTCGCAAAAGCAGAATCGCCAACAAGTAGCGAAGCGCCACGCGATCCCTTCGATTGTCGCCTTCGGTGCGCCGCTCGCCCGATTCGCTTTTGTCGGCGGCGATAACACCTTGCGGTCCGCCCAATTGCCTCAACAGATCCACCAAGACCGAATCGGGGGCGAGTACCCATTGAACCGCCGATGCCGAAGGCATTTGCCCCTTCCACCAGCCCAGCGTACCCTCGGGCGGTGAAGTCCACGCACTTGCCGAGTAGTCGCGCCGGATCAAGTCATCGCCCTGCTCGATCACGACTGAGAAGTAGGATTCACCCTCGCGCAGCGGCCGATCCTCGGCAAAGCATCGGCGGGTGCAACGGTTGACCTTGATGTCCAATAGCACTTTCTGGCCGTGGGGCTGGGAGCGTCGGCATGCAACCATTTAGTCTGCCGCCAGGTCTCGCCGATCCCGAGGGACCCCACCTGGCGATTTCGGTCATAGTCGATTGCCAACAGGCGGCGAAAGAGGAAACAAGCGGCCCGCAGGCCCGCACGATCCGAATTTTTCGTCGATTCTTTCGATTTTGAATGCTCTCCGGCCAAATGTGACCTACGTTCCAATTGAGGGCATGGTACACGTCTCCGACAACTCGTCGGGCCTCTGCTCTCGTGCGATCTTCCTATTCTTCAGATCGCAGGATTACCAAAATGAATGATGAGAATTCATTCCTCGCCTCCCAAACTGTCGCAGCGGAGGATGATCGATCGCGGCGCGGCGCCGCGGTCGTCGAAGTCGCCCTGCTGCTGCCCGTGCTGGTCATTTTGGTCTTTGGTGCGATCGAACTCACCAACGGCATATTCCTCAAACAATCGCTTGCGATCGGGGCCTACGAAGGGATCCGTGTGGCATCGCGTCCCGGGGGTACCGGAGCCCAAGCGCTCGCGAAAATCGATGAGGTCATGCTCGCACGAAATGTCTCGGGATACCAAGTCACGTTCACTCCCGAAGTGACTTCCGAGACCCCGCGGGGAACGGAACTTTCGATCTTGGTTCGCGTTCCCTCAGGCACGCTTTCCTGGGGCCCCTTGCACCTGTTCGCCAATCGAGACATTGAGCACGTGGTCCGCATGGTACGGCTCTGATTTCATCGCCAACGTTGCCAGAGATGTCCACTCAATTCGCCTCCACAACCTGTTTCGCCGACTCCCTGTCCGTCCTTCAAGAAGCTTTCATCATGAACCGAACCCCTTCAAACGGCCCGCTGCGTTATCTCCCACATCGCGTCGCCTACGATTCGAAGGATCGCGGTGGTGCCGCAATGGTGCTGATCCTTGCCATGATGATGGTGTTTCTCATTCTGGCGGCCTTTACGGTCGACTACGCGTACATGCAACTCGTTCGCACCGAGCTGAGAATTGCGTCGGATGCGGCCGCAAAGGCCGGTGCCGAGGCGCTCTCGCGGACCGAGAACACCGACACTGCCAAAGCCGAAGCCGTTCACTACGCGTCGCTCAATCAGGTTGGCGGTCAACCACTTCAAATCTCGGTCGACGATGTCGTCTTGGGACGGTTGGCTGCGGGCACCGGTGGTTCCAGCCGCCGCGTCTTCAACGCCAATGAGTCACCGTTCAACTCCGTTCGCGTCGACGCTCGAACCGGTGAAGGCGCGACGCACCCCGCGATCCCACTGTTCTTCGGTTCGGTTTTAGGAGTCAACAGTTTCTCGCCCCAAGCGCATTCGACTTCGGGTCAGCACACGATCGAAGTGTGCCTCTGCATCGACCGCACGGGATCGATGCTTTTTGACATGTCGGGTACCGATTTCAGTTACCCGCCTAATAATCCTTACCTGATCTCCTTCACCGACTGGGGAACGATGTGGCAGAACCACCTATCGCCACCTAACCCGATCGGTAGCCGGTGGGCGGTCCTCAATGAGGCGCTGCAGCTCTTCCTCGACGAAGCCGAGTTGTCGGAGCCGAGACCTCGCACGGCGCTCGTCACCTGGGCATCCGATTACACGATGCCAAGAACCCCGGGCACGGTCTTTCAACAGGCAACCACGAATGTACCGATGCCGGCGGTGGCCGGTTTCTCTTGGAATTCGACCCGCCAAGCGATCACGAATTCGGTCAACACCCTCGGTAGTAATCCGATGATGGGCGCGACCAACCTATCGGCGGGTCTGGACCGGGCGGTGCAGGTCCTCCATGGCCCCAATGCCGGAGCCCTATCGAGCAAGGTGATTGTGCTGTTCACCGACGGCCAGTGGAACGCAGGGCGTAACCCCGTCCTCGCCGCCCAAGACGCGCAGGGACAGGGCATCATCGTGCACATCGTCTCGATGCTGACCGCGTTCCAACCCGATTTGCATCAAGCCGCGAGCGTCACCGGCGGGCGTTACTACAACGCTGCCAACGCGGCCGAGCTGGGGGAAGCTTTCCGGGAAATCGCCCGATCGCTCCAAATCGTTTTGATTGACT
>JBGTCJ010000650.1:0-5394 GCA_041748895.1 Pirellulaceae bacterium | reverse complement strand
GTGGCGGGTTGTGTTCGAGCAACTTGTCGTGGTGCGTGATGATCAACAACCCCATTTTCTCGCGGCCAATGTCGGCGATCGATTCACTCGCCAAACGGACCGCATCGGCATCGAGACCGCTATCGGTTTCATCAAGGATCGCGAACTTGGGCTGCAACATCGCCAATTGGAGGATTTCTGCCCGCTTCATCTCGCCGCCCGAGAAACCGTCGTTGACATAACGCCGCGCGAAGTCGGGATCCATCCTCAGGTGAGCCATTTTCTCCTTCAACTCGGCGCGAAACTGTCGCATCGGAATCAACTCCTCGCCCTCTTTGCGATCCGGGTTACGGACGTTGGTCGTGGCGTGACGCAAGAAGTCAGCCATCTTCACACCGGGTATCGCCATCGGCCGCTGAAATGCCATGAAAATCCCAGCTCGAGCCCGCACGTTGGGCTCCATCGCAAGCACGTCAGCGCCGTCCAAGGTGATCCGACCGGTCGTTACTTCGTAGTTGGGGTGCCCCATAATGGCCAACCCGAGCGTGCTCTTGCCGCTACCGTTGGGGCCCATCAACGCGTGAGTTTCACCGTGATGGATCGTCAGGTTGACACCTCGCAGGATTGGCGTATTCGCGACGCTAACGTGAAGATCTTCGATTTGCAGTACGTGCTTAGTCATGGCTCGGGTATCGGAGTGGTTCGGAAAGCGATCTCGCGCCCACGGTGGTGGACGTCGATGTATCGACGCAAAAAGCCGATTCAATCAGACGGAGGCTCGTTCATGGCGAACTGACCGGTGCGGGCGTGAATTGGCAACACTGATCGCCATCAAGCCGACAGCTAGTCAAATGCACCGGGGCGCCGAGCGCTTGACTGATCATCTCCTCCTCCATCCGGCACATTGTCCGGTCGTCCGGATGGTCTCGGAGGGTGGGGTAGGGACAGGCGGCGATGTCGAGTATTGGCAAGTTTGAGGAAACCGACTCGCGTCGACTCGACGGCCGAGCGTTGACCGTCGTGTGAACGTCCGAAGGAATGTGATTGCCAACGAATAGAGCCGACAAAAACCGCATTCGCTGCTCGAGCGTCGGATCGACGTCGGTCCCCATCGCCTTCATCTTCTCCGAATATCGCTGCCCCAACTGACGAGCGATCGAGGTCAACAAACGCCGGCGCATGCGGCCATCGCGAAGCGACAGGATTTCTCGCCACATCACATCGGCGAGCTCGGAGACGTCCGCGCCGGCGTGACGATGTCCCTCGATCGTCAGTGCGTATCGAAACGAAGGACGCCCGCGTCCGATCACCACCTTCTGCCGCTGAACCAATCCCCCCAAAAGCATTCGGTCCAGCCTCTGCCGAACCGCTGTCGCCGTCACGCCCAACGCCTCGACCAATTCGCCGACACTGGCATCCGACCCGCGAAGCGCCTGCAGCAATTCACTGTCGACACCACGAACCGAGTCGGGGTGATCGATCGCAAACCGGATCGACGGCGAGTTGGCGGATGACATGATCGACAAAATGTGAGAGAGTTTGGCGTCGCCCAACGAATTGAGCGTCGAATCGAGCGTCGCATCGCTGAGCGACGCCTTCATCCTACGGGGAAAAACAATTTTGACAACCGCAATTGTTTTAATTGTAGCCCTTTGCCCACTGGCCAACGCGTTTTGCCCTGGTACGATTCGCTCCCCGTCCACCAAGTCTCGAGAGATTTTCGAATATGAAAGCGGTCGCCGTCACGCCGGGAACGCCCAACAGCGTCCATCTCCAGGACATTGCTCCCCCCTCAATCGACCAAATCGCCGACGGACGAGGTGTCTTGGTCAAGACGCTCAAGGTCGGGGTCGACGCGACCGATCGCGAGATTAACGACGCGCTTTACGGCAATGCTCCGGACGGCGATGACTACCTGGTGATCGGCCACGAGTGTTTCGGGCGGGTTCTCGAAGTGGGGCCAAAGGTTCGCCGATTCAAACCCGGCGACTACGTGACGGCCACCGTTCGTCGCCCAGGTGGATCGATTTACGACATGATCGGAACGTACGACATGACGAGCGAGGAGACGTATTACGAGCGGGGCATCAATCTGCGGCATGGGTTCCTGACCGAGCAGTTCGTCGATCACGAGGACTACATCGTGCGTGTCCCGCAGGGACTCAAACACCTTCACGTGCTAATGGAGCCGATGAGTTGCGCGGCCAAGGCCGTCCACCAAGCCTACGAAGCGCAGCGTCGGATGAAGGTCTGGCGGCCGGAGGTCGCCTACGTCCTGGGCGCCGGACAAATCGGGCTGCTGACCACGTTGGTTCTCCGACTTCGCGGGCTGACCGTCTACACGCTCGCTCGCGGAAAGGCGCCCAACCTCAAGAGCGAGATTGCCACGGGCTACGAAGCCCGTTACGTGAGCACCTCGGAGACTTCGCTCGATCAACTGGTGCTCCAAACGGGACGCCCCGATCTGATCGTGGACGCGACCGGGAACAGCCAACTCGCCTTCGACGCCATCAAGGCGATCGGTCACAACGGAGTCGTTGTGTGGACCAGCATCACCGGCGGTAACCGCACGATCGAAATCCCGTCCGATCACATCAACATACAGTGGGTGCTGGGCAACAAACTGCTACTGGGCAGCGTCAACGCCAATCGTGAGCACTTCGAACTCGGGATTCGCGACCTGGCGCTCGGTGAGGTGATGTACCCCGGCGTGACCGATCGCATCTTGACGACACCGGTCGATGGGTTGAACGAATACCGAGAGATGATGCGGTTGCTCGTCGAAGATGACGCTGCCCTCAAGGTCTTCGTCAACGTTTGTGACGAGTGACACCACCGGTCGCGGTCGCTGCCAGCGTGTCAAATCAAAGCCCCTCTGACACGCCGACAGCTTCCGCAGGGATCTCACACGCTTCGCACGATCTTCTGAAGCGATGGCAACCGCTTGCTCGGGTCACACCAAGGCGGGCGTATCGGTATAGAGCTCGAGGACTTGGCTTTGGATTTTGACCGCTCGAAGCAAAGTCCAAATCTGGTCGGGCGAGAAACGGACGGGCCCGTCGTGACAAAGTTGTTCGAGTTCGATGGCCATCGCGGCGTGCTGATCGGCTGCTGCATCCATGCGAAACCGCACCGTTCGCCAAGCTTCGCGAAGGACCGCCTCTTCACTGAGCGTGCTGGGGTCCTCGACCGCCGTAAAGATCATCAGGCAAAGCCGAGCGATTTCGGTCGGCGAGCGGTCGGGTTGCCAGACGGAAAGCTTTGCGGCCAGTTCTTGACAGTTCATGATGGGCATCGATCCATCGGCCTGCGGCACAGACCGACGGATTCGCTCAGAGAAGACGTTGGAGTCAGATGAGTAGGGTGCAACAGGGTCGAGGCGATCAAGCCGCCCGCTGACATCTCAAACCTATGTCAAGTTTTGCCAGAGGCAAGAAAAAAAGGGGCCAAGGCCCCGTGTCACGAGCAAACCTATCTGGCTGCGTCACGGTCGATAACGGGGTTCGCCTGACCGGCACCCATCGGGATCAGGACTCCCTTTTGCGGGCGTCCCGCGTTGACGGCCGTACGGTCAAAGGGCACCGCATAAGCGATGAAGTTTCCCGTTGCATTGTTGAGCACGTAGACCAACGTGTTGGCGCCGATCGGACGATTGCTCGCCCGCGGGAACTCGGCCCTCCCGGTAACCATCAAGTAGTTCCCACCCTTTGCACCGGTTCCCAAGCCGTCGGCGACGTTCACCGAAAAAGTCGCCATGAACTGCGACATTCTTGGGTAGATCACGTGGCACTGAAGCAAGCCCGAGTTGTGGTCGAGAACGAAAATGCCGTCGGCTTCATCACCGACCATCCCGGTCGCGATCGAGTACTTTTCACTCGATACCGCGGAACTCGCCTCGATGGTGCCCGGAATCTGCCAAGCCGCGTGGGATACGGAATTCGGTTGGGTCCGTAGTGACATCACGCCGAAAGCGTACCCGGCCAAGCCGGTCGCCACGATCGCGACACAAAACAGCGTCCGCGCACCAATCGCTGTGAGCGAGCAACAGGAGCCGACCCCTGAGGGAACCTGCGTCGGGTCGATACCCGCAGAACCCGGGTGTGGCCAAGTCGATAAGGAACCCGAAGGGGTTTCGGAATCGGGATTCATCTCGCGAGTCACTCCATGGAAATCGATTGGTGTTCCAACCCGATGACGCCACGTCGCGTCGATCACGGGCCCACGACCCTGTCTCGGCCAATTGTAGGCATTTCGCAGTCCCTTTACGATTGCGGGCTCGGGTACACGTTCGACTTTTCCCGGCTTCGTTTTTCCTGACTGAGCAATCGGCATTCTTGGAACTATTCACATGAGCATCAATTCACCTCTGAATCGCAAACTCCGCATGGGGTTGGTTGGTGGCGGCCAAGGCTCGTTCATCGGCCGCGTTCACTCGATTGCCGCCGGCTTGGACAATCGCGCGGTGGTCGTCGCCGGAGCCTTATCGAGCAACGCCGAGCGGAGCAAAGCGTCGGCGCCCAGTTACGGTATCGCACCCGGCCGCGCCTACGACAGCTACCAAACGATGCTCGACGCCGAAAGCAAGTTGCCAAGCACCGATCGCATCGACTTTGTCAGCATCACGACACCCAATCACACGCACTTCGAGATCGCCCAAGCGGCGGTCGAAGCGGGGTTCAACGTCATTTGCGACAAGCCGATGACGTTCGATCTCGATCAAGCCGAGCGGCTGTTGGAAACGGTCACCCAGTCGGACGTGGTCTTCGCCGTTTCGCACAACTACACCGGCTATCCGCTGGTGCGAATGGCGCGGGAGATGATCCTTGCGGGTGAACTCGGTGAGATTCAAGCGATCCGGTCTCAGTACATCCAGGGATGGCTGAGGACCAAACTCGAGGCCGAAGAGCAAAAGCAGGCGGCTTGGCGAACTGACCCGAACAAAAGTGGCGCCGCCGGCGCCTTTGGGGATATCGCGACCCATGCTTACAACCTTGGCCGATACATGACCGGATTGATGCCCTTGGCGGTGTCCTGCCATCTGAAGGCGTTCGTCGAGGGCCGCAAACTCGATGACTATGGCACGGCCGTCATACGCTACGAGAACGGCGGACTGGGGACGGTCACCGCCAGCCAGATCAGTCACGGCCGCGAAAACGATCTATCGATCGAAATCGATGGCACCAAGGGCTCGCTCCAGTGGCGTCAGGAGAATCCGAACGAAATGATTCTTCGTGAGAACGGCAAGCCTCATCAAATTTACACACGTGACCCCAACGCGCCCTACATGAATGGCAGTGGCGCCGCGGCTTGTCGTTTACCCAGTGGTCACCCGGAAGCATTTTTGGAAGCCTTCGCGAACGTGTATGCATCGGCCTTCGATGCGATGGCCGCGCGCGCCGAGGGTGGATCCTTCGA
>JBGTCJ010000649.1:0-6961 GCA_041748895.1 Pirellulaceae bacterium | reverse complement strand
GAGACCTACTCACCACATTGCTGGCGTGCGCCGGTATTCCGATCGACCGCCCCATCGGGATCGCAACCAAGCAGTTTACCGAGTTGACCCATAGTTCCTGAAGTGTGCGGGCGTACTTTCTGTGCCCGGAATGCACCAGCGGAAACGGGAACCACTTCTGCCCGCGTGACCATCACGTCGCATGACTAGCGGCGACATTGGGGAATGGGGTCAGTTGTGGTCTTGTTCCGGTTCAGCCCAGACCTGAGGCTCTCCGTCGTCATCAATGTGAACATGGATCGTATTGGCTCGACAACAGACGGGACAGTCCTCCACATAGGTCTGGCTTGAGCCTTCGGTAAGGTCAAGAGGAATGACGATCTGTTCGCCGCAGGCATCGCAGATGTAGCTGGCTTCTCCTTGGGAGATGGCATTGCAAACGCCGGAAGGAGCGGCTGGCGATTGAGGCTCGTTGTGCTCCAGCAAGGGTATTTGTTCACCTGACGCCAGCAGGTTGCACGCCCACAGCATGACGGCCAGAGATTCTTCGTCAGCCAGGCGATGATCGTTGCCAACTTCGAGGAGAGTGTCGGGCGACAAGCCGCTGTTGTTGATGAGTTCCTCCGAATCCGCGAAGGGGATCACATCGTCCCGGCGTGAATGAAGGATCAGAGAGTTTTTCTTGAGCCGCTTTCGTTTGCCCCACTTCTTCCAGGCCGGACAGACGAGGACGAGCGGCGTGATTCCGCTTTCGAGATTCATGGCGACGGCGCCGCCGCGTGAACTGCCGACGATCACGTCTGGTCGATGTTGGTCGTACTGGGCTTGAGCGGTACGAGCGGCCGCGTCGAAGTCGTCGTCATTGAGTGCGGGGTTCAGCACAACGTGGCCAGCATTCTTCAGAAATGTTGGTTTGACACCTCCTGGAACGCCGTGCCAGCCGTGAAGGAAGAGAAGTGTCGCCATGGCTTACCCCGATCGCCTCACGACTTCGTCCGCCAAATTCACTCCGAGCCACGCTACCCGCTGGACAATCATAGTAGCGGAGCACCTATCGGGGCGTCTTGGACTCGCACTACCTCGGACCGGCCAGCAACTTTTCAAGGGCCGCAAGATCCACCGGCTTCACGATATGGAAGTTGAACCCCGCTTCTTGTGAAAGCCGTCTGTCCTCGTCGTTCCCCCAGCCCGTTAGGGCAATCAACAGGACATCCTGCCCCCACGGTTGCTGACGAATTCGCCTCGCCACGTCATAACCATTGAGCCTGGGAAGTCCGATGTCCAGCAGCACGGTGTCCGGATGGAATGCATCGGCGATCGCTAGGGCCTCCACACCGTCGTGCGCGGTGCGAATGTCGTTTCCCCTCAGCTGTAACAGCATCGCCAGGGTGACAGCCGAGTCCTCGTTATCGTCTACCACGAGGATGCGGTCGTGGTTCAGGAGGTTTACCTCTGTCCCGTCACAACTCGGCGGTTCGATCGGTGGACGAACAATGAGCGGTAGGCGAACGACAAACTCGCTCCCCTGGTTGGGGCCGTTGCTGCGAGCTTCAATGCTGCCGTCGTGCATTTCGACCAGCCGCCGCACCAAGGTTAGGCCGACGCCAAGTCCTCCCTGCGACTGCTCCCTGTAGCGGTCGACCTGCGTGAACATGTCGAAGACGCTTGGAAGCATGTCGCTGGGAATTCCTATGCCGTTGTCTCGCACGGTCACGACGGCATCGCTACCTTCGCGGCTGGCGGACAGCGATATTTGCCCCCCTCGGTTCGTGTACTTCGCTGCGTTATTCAACAGATTCAGGAACACTTGGGCCAGCCGGATGGGATCGGCATCGAGGGGAAATTCATCTGGCGGCATGTCGACCGTCAGTTCGTGGCCGCACTGCTGCATCAGAGGTTGGCTGCTTTCAACAGCACTTTCCACCACCTCCCCCAACTCAATGCACTCCTTTCGAACATTCAGTTCGTTGCGGCTGATCCGCGAGGCATCCAGTAGGTCGTCAATAAGCCGTACCATGATCGCAACTTGACGGGTAATCACATCTCTGGCCGACTTCGTGTCCCGCGCCGTCAAGCCGTCAAGCCCGAGATAGTGGACGGAGTTGCGAATCGGGGATAGTGGGTTTCTCAGTTCGTGGGCCAACGTGGCGAGAAACTCATCCTTGTGAAGGCTCGCCTCAGCCAATTCGTCCGCCCGCTCATGCAATGCGGAAACGTCTTCCACAGCGAGCAGAATCAACTCCGGGCGGCTGGATGCTGGCGGAAATGGCCGAGCATTGAGCAGCATGGTCTTTCGACCGAGTGCGGGAAACGAGTGATCCACTTCGAAGTCGTCCACAAATCGATGGCGAGAAAGTACTTCGTCCAACAACTTCCGTAGCCCGGGAATGTCCCACTGTCCGTTACCAAGGTCATAGACGAGTCGGTTCTCCGTGTCCTCCTTCGTAACCTGGAAGGTATCGTAGAAGGAACGGTTCGCCGTCTTGACTCGCAGATCGCTGTCGAGAATGAGGAACGGTTCTCGCAACGTAGCAATGATGTCATCGGCGTAGTTGAGGGCTCTATCGAGTGCCCGCTCGGTCTTTCGCCGCTCGGTGATGTCCCTAAAGACCAGTACGACACCGGCGACTTCGCCCCGATCATTGGTGATCGGGGCCGCACTGTCGCTGATTGATCGTTCCGTGCCATCTTTAGCGATGAGCAGGCTGTGGCTAGCCAGCTTGACCGTACGGTCTTTCTTCAATGCCTCGACCGTGGGAACTTCGACCGGCTGACGGCTTTCTTCGTTGACGATGCGAATGACGCACTTGATCGGTTGTCCCACGGCCTCTTGCGTCCACCCACTCAAAGACTCAGCAACAGGATTGAGAAAAGTTACCCGGCCCGCCAAATCGGTCGTGATGACCGCGTCACCAATGGATGAAAGCGTGACGAACAGCCAGTCCCGCTGTTCGTGCAACGCGTCATTGCTGTCCAATAAAGGGTTTGCCATTGGTTGTCCGCTGAAAAATCAGCCATGCAGTCATCCGTTTCAGTCGCCTACCACGCCAAGCCCTTGAGGCGACGTCCGTCGTGCCTTTGGCTAATTTCAACGAACAGGAGCTTGCCTTTGACCTCCAACAGTCGGCGGTCCGAGCATTGACCACTGGATCTGGCGTGACCGAGCGGCATCTAACTGTCGAGGCAGTTCGGTGTTAAGTGCGAGCGGTGTGAGCGCCCGCGGTGGTTGTCGTATCTCTCGGACTGGTGTGATGACGATCGCTCCGCATCAACCCGCCGAGCCCGAGCAGGCCAAGCAGACCGAGCCAGCCCCAGTCGAAGCTGTCGTCCTCGACAACCACCGGCCTCGACTCATCAACCTGGGCTACGGCCTTCTGGTTGGACGCAACCACTGTTGGGGCCAAAGCCAGTAGTCCTGTCCCGACACACTTCAATAGAGTTCGCGCCATGATTCTTCCCCCGGGGTGTTGATGGCCCCGAAACTCAGTGGGCCAACCCGAACTGCCGAGCAAATGTTGCGCCGGCGTCGCGATCCGGCGTCGCGACCGGCCCCACCGCCGTTTGGGACGATTGCTAGGTCGATCCGCAACCAGGACGCGCGAAACTGGGTCAGGTGATGCGCTGTCAGGTGCCCGATGGATCGGCTTGGCGGAAGCCGCAGGTGCACCGAAAAAAAACGCAAGTGAGCGCCATTAGGCGGGAGAGAAGTTTGGGCACTTTCATGTCCTTGTGGCGAGAGCTGGCAGCATTTGAAGCCGGGCGGTAAGTTCGGCAATGATGAGAGCGTTTGTGGCGGAGACATCGTGCAGCTCCTCCGGGTCATCATCATGGTCGTAGAGTTCGGTTGAACCGTCGCTCCAGCGTGTGAACCGCCAGCGCGCAGTGCGCATGCTCTGGCCATACAGTTTGTCCCCGCGGGTAACGCGGTTCTTTGGGCCGTTGAGCAGCAGCGAATCCGGTTCAAAAGTACGCGAGGAGGCATCGGCCCAAATTGTTCTGAAGCCGGCTTCTATGAAGTAGACAGAGAACTGCTTTCTATCCTTCGTATCGCTCGTGTCGCACTCAGCACTTGTTTTGCCTGTCGTCGCGCTTGCAGCGTGACAGGCAAGATGTGAAAATCGCCAGCCGATATGCGAAAGTGAGGGTGATTCGCGTCACCCTTGGCGGCCCTTCGAGACCGAAGCGGAAATTTCATTGATGAGCATCAGCCTGACCCGTCATCGCAGTCTGCTTTTATTCCCGGCCTTGTCTGGCGCGATTTCGGCGGTCCTAGGATCCCGCCGGCGTCTCGCCCCCAAAGATTGGATCGTCGCACTGGCACTCTGCCTGTCACACTCCGGAGCGACGGAGACGACCGCAATTGCAGCGAGCGAACGCGCTCGTCTGATCGTCTTGGCCGATATGGGCAACGAGCCGGACGAGGAGCAGCAAATGGTGCATTTGTTGGTGTGCTCCGATCGAATCGAAATTGAAGGACTAATCGCCGCAACGGGATTCCACCTGCGACCAGACGATCGACGGCCGTATCGGAGGCGGCTTCACCCCGAGCTTTTTCATCGATTGGTGGACAATTATGAAGAGGTGTATCCGAATCTTAAATTGCATGCCGAGGGTTGGAACGATCCCGCCCGCTTGCGCGGGGTCGTGGCCTCTGGGCAAACCGGCTTTGGCATGGCTTCGGTGGGCGAGCAGATGTCTTCCGAGGGATCCCGGCTTATCGTGAAGGCGGCGACGCAGGCCGATTCACGTCCTTTGCACGTGGTAGTCAACGCGGGGAGCAATACCTTGGCCCAGGCTCTCTATGACTATCGTCGAGCAAGCACGCCCGAGGAACTGGCCGCCTTCGTGAGCAAGCTACGGGTGTACGAAAACGCGGCCCAAGACGACGCTGGCGCGTGGATCTGCCATCATTTCCCGTCCATTCACTGGATCCGAAGCTTGCAACAGACGAAAGCCTGGGGCGGCCCCTCGAACGAAAACCTCGGCCCGGTCGTGTGGCAACCGCACGCGGCAACGCCCGAGGGCCAGGATCAATGGGCCGACGAACACATACGCATGGGCCACGGGCCGTTGGGAGAGCTCTATCCGACCCGGTTAGTCCGGCGCATCCACTTCATCGAAGGTGGGGGGACGATTCCTTGGATGAGCCTCGTGAGCCGTGGCTTGACCGACCCTACGGAACCTTCGTGGGGAGGCTGGAGCGGTCGATACACCATCGAAAAGGTTTTCAATCTTCACTCCCGCTACCCCGCGATCGCTGAGTTGGAGCGGACCTCGGTGCCATTCGCAGTCTACAGGGACACGGTTGACCACTGGGTCAATTCCGAAACCGGCGATACTTACCACGACTTGCACGCTCCTGTCTGGCGCTGGAGACGGGCGATGTGGAATGACTTTCGTGCGCGAATGGATTGGTGCGAGAAGCCCTTTGCGGAAGCCAATCATCATCCCCGCCCCGCGATCGATGGCGATACAAGCTTCGCCATCATCCGCCGCTCGGCGCGCCCGGGCGACTCCCTCATTTTCGACGCTTCGGCCTCGAGCGATCCGGATCGCGACGCACTGACCTTCTCATGGTGGGTGTATTCCGAGGCTGGCCGCGCACCCTACGTCAAAACGCTGACACTCGCCGACGCCTCCTCCTCGCGCGTGACCCTTGAGGTGCCGCCCGACGCCGCTGGCAAAGAACTGCACCTTATCTTGGAGCTCACCGACCGCTCGCCGATCGTACCACTGACCGCCTACCGTCGCGTGGTGATCGAAGTGGGGGAGGCCCGCCCGTAAACCCCGCGGGACGCGGCGCACCACTCCGAATTCCGTCGCTCAATTCGCTAACCCCGGACGGGTGAACACGTCCTCCTAACGAAGTTTCACGAATTGAGATCCGCGCTTAGTCGTCGAGCTTGCTTTGCAGCAACTGCACGATCGTTTCCCACTGATTTGCGGAGCCGAGGAGCTTTCCGTCGGGGCCAATCAGATAATAGGCAGGCACCGAGCTAACCGCCAACTGCCTCATCAGACCTGACTCGGGCCCCAAGTAGCTTTGTGCCCATTTCATCTCCTGGGTCTTTGCTAAAGCTTTCGCAGCGGCCGTGTCTTCATCAATATTCAGCCCCGCGACCGTCAGCGACGTCTCCGAGTAGCGATCGACGGTTGCTTTGAGCTCTGGCATGGACGCAATGCACGGCCCACACCACGTGGCCCAGACGTGGAACAACACCAGATTCCCTCGCATTTCATCGACACTGCGAATCTGCCCGTTGACATCGGTGAACCGGAATGCACGCATATCCGAACCGACCCTCGGTCCCATGCGGCACGGAACCTCAATAACTCCGATCTCCAACTGACCGGTGGGAGCTTGGTTGGTAGCGACCGTTATTGGCACCACTTTCTCGCCGATCGTCTCAACGAGGCAACCAGCCGGCTGCTCATAAAGTTGAATCACCAGGTCGTACTCACCGGGCTTCACACCATGGATCGCAAGTCGACCATCTTCCGAGAGCTTCACAAAGTAGTTCAGACGCGTCGCAACCCAGGATTGGAAATCAGGCTGCTGCAGCCACGCAGTTTGCAGATTCCCCGATGGATCAAAACTAAGCGGAGTCGCATCTTCGGGGTAGTCGACGCCGACTTCGCGACTGACCAGGTAATTCAATGACCACTGCTTGCTTAAGTCTTGGTTGCTTCTGCCTGAGGCTACCACTCGGCCAGTGATGGTCGCCCCGCTGCCGCCGAGGGTTATGTCCCGATGTTCACCGGGCGCGAGTTCCAGCGGAATTGATTCGCTGGAAGTCAGCGGAGACTCTCGCCATGGCCCAAGGTTCGCCGCCAGGGCGCCGTGGGTGGGCGAGATTCGATCGAACTGAAACTTCCCATCAGCGTCGGTGTTGGCAAAATAGGAGTCTTGATACCGCGCTTCCGTCAATCCGCGACTTGCCAGCGGGTGAAAGTAGATCCTCTGGCCTGCGATGGGACGTCC
>JBGTCJ010000648.1:0-6196 GCA_041748895.1 Pirellulaceae bacterium | reverse complement strand
GATCCCAAAGCGTGTACTCCTGCTCGAACCCGAACCAGAAGTCGTTGTCATCGTCCTGGATCGTGGCGCGTCCGTTGGTGCGGTGCGGCGTCTTGTCTGGGTTGAGCACTTCGCACATCACCAGGAAACCGGTCCCCGCACGATCGGGATCGGGGCAGCAGAAAACCGGCTTGAGCAAAAGGTCGCTCTTGCCGCCGGTGGCTTGCTGCGTGCTGGAGCCGTCGAACGACCACAACTTGGCGTCTTCAACCTTGCCGCTGAAGTCTTCTTCGATCTTGGTCTTGCTGCGGAGTGTCTGCGTGGGCTGATAGCCATCGAGCCAGATGTACTCTAACTTGCACTTGGTCATGTGGTCGGTTCCCCTGTGGATACCTGAGCTGTGATGAAGGACGCCCGCCTAAGCGACGGAACGGCCCGGCGCTATATTGGGCATGAGATGCCAAACGTTCTTCTACCTACCACCGCAGAAGCACTCGCGCAAACGACCCAAAGCCGCTCGCATCGTTGGCACGAGGCCCGAACGCCGGCCGCATCGGAACTGAGTCCCGTGTTGACCGCAATTTCGCCTCGCACACCAAAAACAATAACCGGTTGTACCGGGAGTTAAAAGAGTCTGCGGCCCGATAATTCTGCAACTACCGGCGTATCGACACGGCTAACCACCAGCGATTGGCAGGTCTTCCACAAGAGCGTTGGGACGCGGGACGACAGCGCCTTGGAGGATCCGTGCAGAGATAACGTTTGCCAAACTGCCGATACGAACTCTTGCCGGCTTGATCATCCCCGAAATGTCTCGCCGACGACACCGATCGATCGCCGCCATGGCCACCCCCCCGGTACCTAAGCGTTTCGCAGTTCCGGCCTTATTTTTTCTGATCGCAACGCCCGGCTTGCTCGGTCATTTCTCGCAAACCTTGCCAATCGGCGCCGCAAAGCTCGGACTGCGTGCACCGCCAACCCCAGTTTCCTGCCGCAACTCCGGGAGTATTCATCCTCGCCTCACTGCCCAAATTCAGCAGATCTTGCAGCGGGGCAATCGCGACGGCCGCATCGGATTTCCACGCCAACTCCATCACCCGCCGTGCCACGACCGAATCGTCCGCTGGCACCGATGCATCGTCGCGACGGAGATACTGCCAGAAAAGGTCCTGGTGCACTGCGTCGAGGGTCAAATACCAGCCGCGAGAGGTATCGTTGTCGTGGGTGCCCGTGTACGCAACCATGTTGTGAACCAGGTGATGCGGGAGGAACGCATTGTGGGGATCGCCATCGAACGCGAACTGCACCACGCCCATCTTGGGTAAGCCGAAATCGCTCAGCAATTGCCTCACATCGTCCGTGATCGTCCCGAGATCCTCAGCAACGAATGGCAATCCGCCCAACGCTCGCCGCACTTCGTGAAAAAACTCCTCGCCGGGGCCATCGACCCAGTGCCCTGTCTCGGCCGTGGACGAACCCGCCGGGATGTGCCAAGCGGCCGCGAAGCCGCGAAAGTGATCAAGCCGAATGATGTCGTGCCGCGAGAGAAGCGACCGCAGTCGGTCGATCCACCAAGCGTATTCGCCACGCCGGATCGCTGCCCAACGATAAACGGGGTTGCCCCACAATTGCCCGGTTTGGCTGAAATAATCCGGTGGAACGCCGGCGACAAACTTCGGTCTCAAGCTCTCGTCAAGGTAGAACAAGTCCGGATGCGCCCACACATCAGCCGAATCGGCCGAAACGAAAATCGGTAGATCACCAAACAGCTTGACGTGCCGAGACCTGGCGTGCTGCCTCAGTCTTTCCAGCTGGCGAAGGGCAAGAAATTGTTCGAATCGAGTCCGCCGAATCGAGCCATCCAATTCGATTGCCGCGCGGTGCATCGCGGTCGCGTCGCGCCTCAAAAATTCGGCCGGCCAATCCACGTACTCGGCCTCGTCAAACCGGTCTTTGAGCGCTCGGAACAAGGCGAAGTCATCCAGCCAACTCGCCTCCTGCTCGGCAAATTCATGAATCGCCGCGCTCAAGCCCACCGCTCTGCCGCCCTCGAAGTTCCGCCAAGCCAAATCGAGCACCGCAGTCTTTAGCGCGATCACCGCATCAAACTGGACCGCATGGTCGTCAAACGGCTCGTGGTCTCGGGTCACCGCGGCTAGGTCCTGCTTCGATAGCAAACCCTCCACGACCAATTCGTCGGGACTGATTAGCAGTGGGTTGCAGGCAAAAGTCGACAGCGGGGTATAAGGGGAATTGCCCAAATCCGGTGGGCCGATCGGAAGGATCTGCCACCATGTCTGCCCGGAATCGGCCAAGCGATCGATCCACTGAATCGACGACGGGCCGAAATCGCCGATCCCGTAAGGCGAAGGCAACGACGTGACGTGCAACAACAGGCCGCTGGCGCGATAATCCGCTGGAAAAATCGGCTCAGCGATGGCGGGTGACGAACTGATTTCAAGAATCCCTGTTTCAAGCGGGTTCGATTTGGCACGAGAATAAAGGGAACACGGCGCTCACGCCAGGCACACCAGTTTCCCAGACGACCGACGGCGTTAGCATTGACCTACGCCGCGCGGCGAGAGGTGTTTGGGGAAATGGTGGTCGACGACCGCCAGGAACTCCTCCGCGCTACTCACGTTCGCCACATGGGTGCGAAAGTGTCGGGCGCCGTGCTTGCCCTGGGCATAGCAGCAAGCGAACTTGCGCATCAGCACCGTCCCTTTCTCTTCTCCGAATCGATCGCAGACCAACCGATAGTGGTGCAGCATGCAGCCCCGCTGGGCCTCCAGATCGGGATCGGGCGGAACGGGATCTCCGCGGAGCGCCGCGGCGGCTTGCGCGAACAACCACGGTCGCCCCAGCGATGCTCGCGCGATCATCACGCCGTCGACGTCATAGTCTCGAAACGCCTTGACCACCTTCTCAGGCGAATCGAGGTCACCGTTGCCGATCAATGGGATACTTCGCAAATGCGATTTGATCTGCGAAATGCGATCCCAGTCGGCGTTGCCGCTAAAGAAGTCCTGAGCCGTGCGACCGTGTACCGTGAGCGCCGCGGCGCCAGCCTCCTCCACAACCCGCGCGATCTGATTGCAATTGACGTTGTCCCGCGTGCACCCCAGTCGGATCTTTGCCGTCACGGGCGTCGGGGCGCAGGCCTCCACCAATCGTGAAATGATCGCGTGCATGCGACCCGGCTCGCGGAGCAGGTAGCTGCCGCTGTGGGCCCGCTCGGTCACCTGCTTGACCGGGCACCCAAAGTTGATGTCAACGACACTCACCGCATACTCCTCGACCAACCGCCTCCCGACCTTGGCCATCGTCTCGGGATCGTTGTCCCAAATCTGGACAGCCAGCGGTCGCGGTTCGTCGGCGACTCCCCACAGCCGATCGGGGTGCTCTGCGTCGTGCTCGTCGAGCCAAACGAACCCGCGGGCGTTCACCATTTCGGTCGCCAGCAGCCCCGCGCCGCCATACTCGCGAACGATTTGGCGATAAGCGGCGTTGGTAAAGCCGGCCATCGGCGCCTGCAGAATCGGCGGGTCGACGACCAGCGGACCGATGTGCAGCGGGGCAGGTGGCAGCGGTCGGGTCACGGACGGGATCTCGCGCGGGAGGATCAGAATTGACTCAGTTCCAACCATCGTTCTTCGGCTTCGGTCAGTTCGGCGGTCAACTTTGACAGCTGGTCATGCAATCGCAGCGCCTCATCGGGATTGGTCTCGCTCATCAATTTCCCATTCACGTCGCGCTTCTCCTCATCGAGTTTGGCGATCCGCTTTTCGAGATTTTTGAGTTCCTTCTCGGCTTTGCGATCATCGCGCTGCGCCACCCGCTGATCGCCCGAGGATGCCTTCACCGCGGCCTGTGGTTTCCCGGCTGGCTTGACGGCGGCCTTCGGAGGCAGCTTGCCACCCGCAGCGCCGCGTTGACGTTCCCCCTCATCGATTTCCTCCTCGACCGCTTGGAGGTAGGTGTCGTAATTGCCGAAGTAATTTCGGACGGTTCCATCGCGAACCTCGATCACACTGGTCGCCACGCGCTGCATGAAGTGCCGATCGTGACTGGTGAAGATGATCGTTCCCTTGTAGAGCAATAGCGCCTCGGCGAGTGCCTCGACGGTCTCGACATCGAGATGGTTTCCCGGTTCATCGAGCACAAGGATGTTGCTGGTTCCGAGCAAGAGCGCGGCCATGCAGAGCCTCGCCCGTTCGCCCCCGGAAAGGACCTTCACCTTCTTGTTGACATGCTCGTCGCGAAACAGCAGGGCCCCCGCCATCGCCAACACTTCCTGACGTGTGATCTCGCGGTCCGAGTTGTACTCCAAGTTTTCGAGGACCGTCTGACGCTCGTCGAGGCTGGTGTAGACGTGTTGGGCGTAGGTGCCGATCTCGCATCCGTAACCCCACTTCATCGTCCCGCTCAGCAGCGGGAGCGACCCGACGAGCGCCCGCAACAGAGTCGTCTTCCCTTGGCCGTTGTCACCGACGATCGCCGCTCGCTCACCATGTTCAATCTCGAGCGTGATATCGCTGGCGACACAGTGACCGGGGTACCCGATCGAAACGTCCGTGCAGCGAAGCGCCGTTCCCGATCGGGGTTGCACTCGCGGGGCCCGCATTCGCACGGTGGCCTCGTCGAGTTCGATTTCCGTGGTCTGCAGCCTCTCGAGCTGCTTGGCCTTGCTCCGCGCCTGGCTGGCCGTCGACGCGTTGGCCCGGTTTTTGTCAATGAAACGCTGCAACTGCTTCTGCTTGGCGATAACCGTCGCGTTGACGCGACGGTCGTGCTCGCGCCGCTCCTCGCGGTAGTCGAGGAAGGCGTCGATCTTCCCACTGAACATCGTCAACTTGCCGCGGGAAAGTTCGAGCGTGTGGGAGCACGTCGCCTTCAGAAATGCTCGATCGTGCGAGACGATCAGCGCCGCTTTGTTGAAATCGCGTAAAAAGTGCTCCAGCAGAATTTGGGTGCGCAGGTCGAGGAAGTTGGTGGGTTCATCGAGCATCAAGAAGTTGGGGTCGTGCAGCAACAGCGCTGCCAGTTTGACCCGCGTTTGCCATCCCCCCGAGAGCGACTTGACAGGGCCCTCGAGGTAGCTGCCCTTGAGCTCGAATTGGCCCGCCACCTCGCCGCATTTCCAGTCCGGCTGCCCACTGTCTCGCATCAAAAAATCGAGCGCCGACTCACCCGCATGGAACGGGTCGTGTTGACGGAGGTAACCGACGCGAAGGGTCGGGTGATGAATCACCTCGCCCGAATCGAGCTCTTCTTCGCCGAGCAGGATCCGCAGCAAAGTTGACTTGCCGGCCCCGTTGCGGCCGACGAAGCCAACCTTGACGTCGTCAATCAACGACGTCTCCGCCGCATCGAGTAGAATTTGGTCGCCGAAACGTTTGTACGCATCGCGAATTTGAATCAGGACGGCCATGGGCAAAGTAAACGCGGCGGAAACAGTTGGGAAACTGAAGAACTTTACCGAAAGCCCCGAAAGATGCCAGCCGCAACCCTCCGCCGAATCGACCACAACCGCGGTGTTGTGGCATACAGGGCCAACGGTTTGCGATGCGGTCGACCAAAGGTCGCTAACTTGACCCCCACGTTTTTGGGCGTGAAGATTGGGTTCCCCCCGCCTGCTGAGTCAGAATGCCCGCCGTCAATCCCAGTCGCCGACGATCCGCCTCTCCTCGACCCACCGCCTCAACCACCTCAATCAATGGATGGCGTGAATGATGATGAAACTCTTTCTCGGCCGATTGGCTTGTCTCTCTTGCTTGGTCGCCGGCCTGAGCACTCTCGCCCGCTCTGACGAACCGCACACGCTGCATTCGTTTGAGCGTCTTCAATTGACTGACGTCTACTACTCCGAAGGCGCCAGCGCCGGCGATATCGATGGCGATGGACACGTCGATGCCGTCTATGGGCCTTACTGGTACGCGGGCCCAACGTTCGAGAAACGTTTCGAGATTTATCCCCCGAAGCCTCAACCCACCGAACGCTACGCGGACCACTTTTTCTCTTGGGTCTACGATTTCAACGGGGATGGGCACAACGATGTGTTCACCGTTGGATTCCCTGGCACACCGGCCCACGTTTACGTCAATCCAGGCGCTGGCGTCAAAGATCGGCACTGGGAAAAGCGTCAAGTCTTCGACTGGGTATCGAACGAATCGCCTCAGTTCGTCGACATCCTCGGCGATGGTCGCCCCGAATTGGT
>JBGTCJ010000647.1:0-2573 GCA_041748895.1 Pirellulaceae bacterium | reverse complement strand
CACCCAGGCCGGACGATGCAGCACCCGTTGCAGCAACCCTCGAGAATCCCTAACGCGATGGCAACCTTGATTGCGGAAGTCATTTCGATCGGTGACGAGATGACCAGCGGTGCCCGACTCGATACGAACGCTCAGTGGCTGAGCGTGCGGCTTGGCGAACTGGGTGTTGACGTCCGTTTCCACACGACCGTGGGCGATCGTATCGAGGACAATGTCGCCACTTTTCGCAATGCGGCGTCGCGTTGCGATCTGATCGTTTCGACCGGCGGGCTCGGTCCAACAGCCGACGATCTGACCCGCGATGCCTTGGCGGAGGTCAGCCGACATCCACTGGTGCTTAACGAGGCAGCTTTAACGCACATCGAGGCGATGTTTCGTCGCCGCGGGCGTGAGATGCCGCCGCGCAACCGCGTCCAAGCAATGTTTCCGGAAGGCGCAAGCGATATCTTTAACCCCCGAGGAACGGCCCCAGGCGTCGATCTTTGGCTCGACACCGATCACGGCAAACGTTGCCGCGTGTTTGCGCTCCCCGGCGTTCCTGCGGAAATGGAAGAAATGTTTCACCAGACCGTCGCACCTCGTCTGATCGCCCAGGTCGGCTCGCAGCGGCGAGTGATCAAACAAGCGGTCGTCAAGTGCTTCGGCGTCGGCGAAAGTGATATGGAACTGATCCTTGGGGATATGATCTCAAGATCGCACTCACCCCGCGTCGGCATCACCGTCAGTGCCGCGACAATCTCTCTGAGGATCACGGCAGACGACATCTGCGAGTCACAATGCGATGAGCAAATCGAGCGGACTCGTCGAGAGATCTGTGAAAAGGCGAGCCAGTTTGTGTTCGGCGAGGGTGAGTCGTTTGAACTGCAGCACGCCATTGCAGCCAATTTACGCCGTCTCGGCCAGACCCTCATGACCGTCGAATATGGCCACGCCGCTCCGTTGGCGAATTGGATGTCGGACGTTTCCTCTGGCGATCTCTACCTCGGCGGACAAGTGTGGAGAGCCAAGCCCGCGGACCGCCAAGCGCTCGAAGAGTCGAGGCAGACGGTGGGCGCCGATTGGTTGCTGGCCGTCAATTCCTATCCGACGTTGCAGAGCGGAGACGATTCTCCCGCCGCCGTCACGCTGTCGCTACTGGGACCAGGTGAAAGCGATTTCTGGGTTGACCACCAACATCTCGGTGGGCATCCAAGTATCCTGCACCCGCGGATCGGGAAGTCCGCACTCGCCTTTGCACTGTCGATCCTCCGAAATCGTCTCTAATCCCACTTCGCTCTCCGGTTTAAAAAATGATTGACTTAATCAAAACCTATCGAGTGATCGGCGGAAAAAAAGTTAACCTTTCCTCGTATCCAACCAGGGCGGATGAGTCGCTGGGGGATCGCGCGTCCGTGTCCAAATTCACGGAAGAAATGATCAACCGAATGCGTGACCTCCAGTACCGGTTGTATGTCGAAGCGAAACAATCGCTGCTGATCGTTCTTCAGGCCCCCGACGCGGCGGGAAAGGACGGTACGATTCGAAGAGTGCTCGGAAGGATGAATCCTCAAGGATGCCGGACTTACCCCTTTAAGGTCCCTTCAAGCCTCGAACTGCGACACGATTTTCTTTGGAGAATCCACGCCTGCGTTCCCGGTGCGGGACAAGTCTCCATTTTTAACCGGTCCCACTATGAAGACGTGCTCATTGCACGGGTCGACAGCCTTGTGCCGCCCAAGGTGTGGCAGCGGCGGTATGACCACATCAACGCCTTTGAGTCACTGCTAGCCGACCGCGGCACGAAGATCTTGAAGTTCTACCTTCATATCTCCCATGAGGAACAACTGGACCGGTTCGAATCACGACTGGACGAGCCGGAGAAGCACTGGAAACTCAATGCCGGTGATTACGCGGCGCGTGACCAATGGGACGATTATCGCAAAGCTTACGAGGACGCGATGAGGAAATGCTCGACTCCCGAGTCACCCTGGTTCGTGATTCCGGCAGATCAAAAGTGGTACCGCGACGCCGTGATCGCCGGGATTGTCGCCCAGACACTTGAAAAGATGGACCCCAAGTTGCCGAAGCTGGACGTCGATCTCGAGCAGATTCGCCAGCTCTACGAGGCCGCACGTAGCAAGCTCAGTGGATGAACCACCTCCCAACACGCGATCCCAAATGGTTCATGGCGAAGTGCGTCTCGATCGGCCTGCCAAGCTACCGATTTAGCGACTCCCTCGCGATGCCAAAGGCATAAAGCATCGTACTGACTTCCGATGCAAAATCGTTGTCTGAAATCACGATCAGCAGATGGCGACCGTCGGGCAGAGAGGGGCCAAACGCGAGCCCCTCGATCTTGCCCGCAATTTGATGCTTTGGAACGCCAATGGACGGATCGAGCATGTCCAAAAGCAGCGTCTTTTTGGCCGCCACGACACCCTCGGGAAGCCCGGCGGCCGGCAAAGCTTCGATGTCACTAACGTCTGTCGCCTGAGCTATGTCAATCAGGTAGATCCGCTTCGATTTCGATTCCTCTCCGAACTTGCTGTCACGTTCAAACACGAGAAACTCGGTCTCGTTCACCGCGAGCAGTG
>JBGTCJ010000646.1:0-4678 GCA_041748895.1 Pirellulaceae bacterium | reverse complement strand
CGCGCCGGCGACGGGACCAAACACTTCGTCGCAGGCCAGCGGCATCGCGTCTTCAACGTCGACCATTAGGGTCGGTGGGAAAAAGCTGCCCGCCGCGAGGCTGGAATCGCGTTCGTAGCCTCGGTTTTGGTAGACGATACTAGCGCCTTGAACGACCGCGCGATCGACCAACGACTGAACCTTCCGGCTCGCGTCGCGATGGATCAGCGGCCCGGCGTCAACTCCGTCGCACATCCCATTTCCGATCACCGCGGACGCCAAACGATCGGCGAGTCGCTCCTGCAGGGCGCGCCGGCGATCGGCATCGACAAAAATCCGATTGGCCGTGACGCAGACTTGTCCCGTCACAAAGAGCTTGAGCAGGACCAGTTGGTCGGCGACAAAGTCGAGGTCGGCGTCGGGCAGAACGATGAACGGAGCGTTGCCGCCGAGTTCCAACGAGACGCGTTTGATCCCGGCGGCCGCGGCGGCCATCAGTGTGCGGCCTGTTTGGGTCGATCCCGTAACGCTGATGACGCGAACGTCGGGATGCTGCGTCATCGCATCCCCGACGACCGAGCCGATTCCTGGGACGATTTGCAACACACCCGCGGGCAAACCGGCGTCCTGCATCAAAGGTCCGATTGACAGTGCGATCAGCGGCGTTGGCTCGGCAGGCTTCCAGACGGCGCAGCAACCCGCCGCGAGCGCCGCCGCGATCTTCTTCGCCCCCTGGGCGAGCGGAAAGTTCCAGGGCGTGATCAGCCCCGCAACCCCCGCCGGCTTGACGCGGACGAAGAACTCCCTGCCGGAATCTAGATGTGGCACGATCCGACCATGAATCCGCCGGGCTTGTTCGCCGAACCAGCGAAAGAAACTCGCGGCATACTCGACTTCACCGATCGACTGCGAGTAGGTCTTTCCCTGCTCGGCAGTGAGCAAACGCGCCAATAGGTCACGGCGTTCCAGCAACAGATCGGCCGTACCGTTAAGAATTTGGCCGCGTTCGCAGGCGGAAACTTCACGCCACGACTCGAAGGCCCGCGCGGCGCCGTCGATCGCGCGTTTCGCGGTGGCGGAATCGGCATGCGCGACGCTTGTCAGCGTCTCGCCGGTCGCCGGGTTGATGACTGCGGTCGTGGCGGGAACACCAGGGTGCCATTGGCCGTCGATCCATGGTCGAGGCTCGAACCAAAGGTCGGGTACGGAACGCATCGAAATTCACTCGGCAGAGGAAGCGAAGGTGATTTTGCCCGTCACTTTGTGACGCAGGATCACCCGCATTTGACCGTCAGGCATCCGTTCTCGCTTGACCACCACGTGCGACGAATCGTAGTCCTCCGCCGCGGGTTTTGGCATTTCGTGATGGGTATCCCGCCAATCATCGATGCGAACCGGTTCCCAGCGCCGGGTCCGAACCGACGCGTAGGCGGCATCGATGATCGCGTTGACCACGTAGCCGTCATAGAACGTCTCACGGGGCGCGCGATGCTGCTCCAGCGCCCCCAGGACATCGGCGAACATCTCGACGTAACCCAGTGCCGCGGTTTCGTCGCCGACGGGGAACAACCAACCTCGCTCGCCATCGGCCTTCTCCGCGACGTATCCCGTCTGGCCCTTTGACGAGTAGATGTCGATTCCGGTCCTGAGCCAATGATTGAGCCAAATGGTACCATCGGTGCCGGAGACCTCGTCACGGAGGTCCATTCCTCCGCGGAACGTCCAGCTGACCTCGACCTGACCGATCGCGCCGTTCTCAAATCGAATCATCGCGATCGCGTGATCCTCGGCTTCGATCGGATGAACCTGCGTGTCTGCCCAGCAGACCACCTCGAGGGGCCTGACCGCCTTCCCAATGAAGCTGCGAGTGATCTCAATGCAGTGACAGCCTAGGTCGATCATCGCACCGCCACCCGAGCGTTGGCGATCCCAGAACCAATCGCTGTGGGGTCCCGCGTGGGCTTCGCGCGAGCGAACGCTGAGCACTTTGCCGATCGCTCCCTGACGCACCGTTTGCAGCGCCTTGAGTGTCTTGGGCGTGTAAACGAGGTCCTCGAGGTAGCCGTGAAAGACGCCGGCCGACTCGACCGCATCGAGCATTCGGCGAGCCTCATCCGACGTGCGGCCAAGTGGTTTGGTGCAGAGGACAGCCTTCCCGGCCGCGGCTGCGCCCAAGACGGCCTGCTCGTGCAAGTCATTGGGTAGGGCGACCACGACGATGGTCGTTTCGGGGTCCTCAATCGCCTGTTGCATGTCGGTCGTGTGTCGCGAAATTCCCCATTTCGCGGCTAAGGCGGCGGCGCGGTCGGCCGTCCGTGAATAAACGTGAACCACGCGGTCACGACCTCGGTGGCCCTGTAGCGCCTGGGTGTAGAAATCGGCAATCAAGCCGGCGCCGAGCATTGTGATCCGTTGCATCGATCGCATTACCCTCAATTCAAGGCCAATAGTTGTTCCCGCACGCGGTCGTCGTTCCAAATCTGCAATGGCGAATAATTGGGGTGTCGACCGTCGCGAATGATCGGGTCGTTGTGTTTGGTGTTGAAACAAGCGATGAGCGACCAGCGCGGATAGTCGCTGGTGTTTTGGTCGGATCGATGCAAGACATTGGCGTGAAAGAAAATCGCGTCTCCGGGCAGCATTTCAGCGTGAACCAACGGGAACCTCGCCCGCGCGGCTTCAACCCGGACGGGGTCCGCGCCGACCTGATCGCCGGTCTTGCCGTGATCGATGCGGCCGAGACGGTGCGAGCCGGCGAGCAGTTGCAGGCACCCGTTTTCTCGGGTCGCGCGGTCGACGGCAATCAGACAACTGCCCATGTCGGGAAATAGGCAACCGAAGTGGTACCAGTAGCCATAGTCTTGATGCCACTCCCACGCGCCGCCGACGCGCGGCTCCTTGAGCATCATCTTGTGGTGGTAGTGGTAGACCTCGTCACCGAGCAAGGTTTGCATCGTTCCAGCGACGCGGCGACTGCGGGCGACGGCCGCGTAGGGCGAATCATCCTGGAGATCGTTGCGAAGCGCCAAACGCGTGTCTCCGCCCTGACTGTCACGCCGCACATAGGCCTCACCGGCTAACTTCTGATCGTCTTTGGCGTAACGAAGCAGCCCGGCCATCTCGTCGGCGTGGAACAATTGTGACACGAACAAAAATCCGTCTCGTTCCCACGATACGCGATCGAGGGTAGGCGTGATCGTCATTTCATTTCCCCGCGCTGCGGATCATGGCGGCAACTTGGCCGAATAGTGCACGGCGCGATGGCGATTGTCATCGAACGCAAAGTGAAGCCACTGGCGATCTTGGCTGACAAAACCGTCGGGGTAATTGAGTCGGCCTTTGGGGCCATCGCAGCTCTCGGCCTGCAGGATTCGTTGATACGGCCAGGTTTTCATCCCGTCAAAGCTGATCCAGAGCGCCATCGGGCTGCGGTGCTTGCTGTTGGGATTGTGGAGGATCGCGATTCGGTCGCCCCCAAGGTTGTAGAGCGTCGCTTTGCTTCCGGGGTTGGGGATCGAAGTGAGTCTGGCGAACTCGGGCCAGGTCTTGCCACCGTCAGTCGACTCGGCCTTGTACAGCAACCCACCCAGCCGGTCGGCGCGGATCAGCATCACGATCCGGCCGCTGCTGAGCTCGACAAGACTATTTTCTGCCCACCCGAAATAACGACTGTTGGGCGTGAGTCGAACGTTGCCATGCTCAGTCCAGCTCTGCCCGCCATCGCTACTGATCAGGACCCCGTTCCTAGGATTGGTGAAATCGCGCTCGAGAGGCGGAAGCTTTCTCTGATCGTCTGGCCCGATGTAATGCTGGAAGGGAATGATGATGCGGCCGTCGCGGGTGACGATGTGATTGCGGATGAAGGTCCGTTCCTTCAAGCGTCCGGGAACTTCAACCGGCTTGCTCCAGGTCTGAAAAGAGTCGTCGCTGTGCAGAAACCAGCTTCGCCAATCGTTCGCCCAGTGTTTGGAGTGTGTCGAAAAAAACAGTGTGCTGCGATCGCCAATCGTCATCAACTCCGTTGGTCCTTGACCGATTGTGGTCCCCTCGCGCGGAAAGCCGACGTCGAAACGCTCGAGCGGAGTCCAGGTTTTGCCTTGATCCGTTGAGCGGGTCACGCCTGTGTAGTTGAGCGGACTCGGTTCGGTGTCACCTCCGGCGAGCATGAAAAGGATCCACGATCCATCGGGAAGCTCACGAAGCGTGGTGTCACAAACCATTTTGTTCGGCGTGACACCGTCGTAGGGGATACTTTGGAAGTCCTGCTTGGCGTCCTCTTCGGCTTGCGCGGTCCACCGCGAATCGGGCACGATCGATTCTGGCAAGTGAGGCGCGAGCGCCTTGTTCACGATGGTGCTGGTGAGTTTGGTCTGTTCTTCGAAGTCAGCCTCGCGGAACTGAACGTGCAGAATTTCGGCGTCGCTGTGACGGTTCCAATCGTAGGCGATGTGGATTGTCCCATCGGGTGCCTGAAAGCCATCGGGGTAGGAGACCCGCGCGCGATCGTCGATCAAGAGTCCTTTGCCCCAAGTCTTTCCATCGTCGTCGGATAGGAAGGCTTTGAGGTTCGAGCGGTTGGGGAGTCGAACATTGAGCGGCCCGTTCTTCACGAGCAGCAAACGGCCTGACGCGAGTCGACGAATAAAAAATCGCGAGCTAACGTTCTGAATCGCCGACGGCTGGGGATCGCTCCAGGTTG
>JBGTCJ010000645.1:0-7025 GCA_041748895.1 Pirellulaceae bacterium | reverse complement strand
ATTTGGACGACTTCTTGTTTTTGCCAGCCACTGGCTCGGCTTTGGCGTTCCCATCACCCGCCTTCGCCGGATCGCTGGCGACCACCGCTTCTTTGGCGTCTGGCAAATCGGCAAGCTCCGCAGTGCCAGCATCCCCTTCAGTAAACTCTTTGCCAGCGACGCTTACTCCGAGCGATTGCGACGATTCGCTGGCGATCCCGGCTTCGGTAAACACGGCTTCGGTAAACACGGCTTCGGTAAACACGGCTTCGGTAAACACGGGGTCGGTGATCACGGGGTCGGCGATCACGGCTTCGGTGATCACGGCTTCGGTGTCCAAGCCGTCAGAGGTCGCCGGGCTCGCGGGAATTTCGCAGGCGGTCGATTCGTCGGAATGCGTTTCTCCGCCCTGGGCGTCAGATGGCGTGGCGTCCGATTCCGCCGCCGCAAGCAGCTCCTCGGCAGATGGCCAAGGTTTGTTGGCAACGCTCGCCTCGATCGCGGCATCCTTCTGGGTATCCACCTCATGGCCTTCAGCATCACCGTGGGGTTGCGCTTCGCCGAGTTCCTCAGGGTGCAACGCCTCGCTGTGCGGATCGCTTACGGAAACGATCTTGATCTTGGCGTGGTTCACCAACCAACGGACGGCAATGGCCTGTAGGTGCGGGTTTTCGGCGAGCCGCCGCGCTAACGCTGAATCAAGTCCGGATTCGATCGACGACGCCTGATCGCCACAGCCCGCGAGCTCGGCCAGTGCCGCGGTGTCCGTGGGGTCACCTTTTTCAGGATTGAGTATCCTCGCGGCGACACGCATCGCCGGCGCGGCATGTTCGCTCGAATCGGCCTTCACGCGTCGTGCCAAACGATCGACCATCCGTTTGGAACTGGCTCCGCGAACGGCCCGCACTAACGATGGGTCGGGGTAAGCGGCTTGTTCGATGCGTCGCATCAACTCTTCGCGGCGGCGGCGAAGCATGGTCTCATCGCGGAGCGCGCGCCAAACTGCCCACATCGACCGTTCGTCAAGTCCGCCCAGTTCATCGCGGCGGTATCGGGCAAGAAACGGCGGCGCCAGACCCTGATCGATCAACGGCAAGGCGCTTTTGAGCGACGGCAGTTCGCAACCAATTCGCCGCGCAATCACTTCCAAATCGACGGTCATCAAGACACGTATGGGGGCTTCTTCGATGCGGCTTGGCAGCTAACGGGCAAACGGAGCAAGACCGCCAGGAACGCAATCAAATAAGGGGGGTCAAATCCGCAGTGGTCACAACAAACCCGTTCGCCCGGGGGTAAGGAATGTAGAATCCGTCCCCACCCGTTGTCAACCGACCGAGCGTCAGCTTCTGATGTTCTGGAAGCGAGGAATCCCGATGTCCGCCGACACCCAACCGATGCTCGACCGCAGCGAGTATGTCGAACAGGAGTATCTGTTCCAATTGCTTGGAGAACGGATCTCCGATCAGATGCCGATCCAAGAATTGCTCGAACAGATCCGTCACGAGCTGTCGGCCAGCACGCGTCTGCCGATGGCCGTCGGATTCCTGCTGACCGAGATCAAGCACTCAGGTTGCATGGCTCCCGCGATGGACCGCTTGAGGCACTATTTCGCCAGCTTCCAGACCTACTTGATCGCCGAGGCGGAGCAGGAGGCGGGAAAATTTGACATGCGGACGGCGCTGCAAATCCTGCGGGCCGAGGCGAGATTTCGGGCCGATCAAGTTTCTCCGGCCGGACTGTTCTTCTACCAATTTGAATCGCTCTGTCGGAATCGACTTCGTTACGATCCAGGGTTCAAGGCGATCGCCAATGACCCGGTCTACGACCAGCACTGGAAGCTCGTGATTCTCAAATTTCGGCTTCAGGTAGGCCTCATCGACTTCGCCGATTTCCTCTTTCTTCACAGTGAGGAGTATCACCGACGCCTGCTCGCCGAGGGCGTATCGATCGAGGGGAAAGGACCCTTCCTTTTTGGCGAACATGAGGGGAAGATCGCAGTGGCAAGCCGCCGCCGCGACCCGCTGTTTCTCTTCGCCGCCTTGCAGCGCCACCTCGGCTACCCCTCGGTTCCCAGGCCCAAGCCGCCCGATCGCACGCTCGAGCAGGTGCCGCAACTGATGCGCCGCGTCGAACGCATGGAGTCGCGTCTGCAATTACTAGAACAGGAACAGCGCACGGGAATCGATATCACGAAGTTTTATGCCAAGGGCCGCGTCGCGCCTCCCGATGACCTTGAGTGATGCCCAATTTGCGATAGGTCGCTACGATCGCTCCGAAAAGCATCGCCAACAGCAGTGGCGAGGTGTAGGTGAACATCAGGAAGATCAGCTGAGTCTTGCGATTGGCGGTCACGCCATCGAACCGCGCTCCCGTCAGGATGCTCAGCTCGGTTTGGATCGCCGCCACCCGCGTGGCGTAGAATAAACCCGCCGACATCACCGCGAAGATCACCATCATCATCAGCATCAACTGCAAGCTGACCTGTGGACGCTGTCGGATACGGTTCGTCGTGTCGGGGCTGCCCATCGCTGTGACCATCGGGTGGCTGTGACCATCGGGTGAAGGGGCCTTCGTCCGCACTCGGCGTCAACCACGATCGTACCAACGCCGACGCGGAGCGGAAGTCAAGTGGTACGCTACACCCCAAACTATCGTGCACGCCCAATGGCACTCGCCCTGAAACGCAACGGCGCAAGCCGTGCGGCCCGGGGTGCGTACGCCGATGGGCTCGTTTCCCCCCACGATCAATGGATTTCCATGAAGTCGCTCACGCGGTACCTGACGTTCCATCTGCCCTCGAGAACCGGATTCCTGAACATCACCCGCGAGGTCGAGCAAGTGGTCGCTCAATCAGGCGTGGTCGAGGGGATTGTTCTCTGCAACGCCATGCACATCACCGCATCGGTGTTTGTCAATGACGATGAATCGGGCCTGCACCACGATTTCAACGTCTGGCTCGAGGACCTCGCCCCGTTCAATGCCGACCCATCGGTTTACCGGCACAACCGCACAGGCGAGGACAACGCCGACGCCCACCTGAAGCGGCAAGTGATGGGGCGGGAAGTCGTCGTCGCGATCACCAATGGGAAGCTCGACTTCGGCCCCTGGGAGCAAATATTCTACGGCGAGTTCGACGGACGCCGCGACAAGCGGGTTCTGATCAAAGTGATCGGCGAGTAGATCGGCCGCTAGATCGACCGCGACCCGAAAACTTGCGAAAATACTCAATTTTGTTAACAAATCTGATTCGTCTCGCGCCATTGCTTCTTGTCCGTCATTGCCTATCCACACGAGGTGAGAGTGATGACGCGAAAAGGCGAGGCAAATGAATCACAAAACTCTGGACCGAACCGCAATTTCGGAGGAGTTTTTGCGTCTTTACACACGCGACCAGTTTCGCATCGCTGGATTCGTAAGGGCGCTGATCGCGGACCCCGCTGACGCTGGGGATGTCATTCAAGAGACGAGTTTGGCGTTGTTCAGGAGTTTTCATCAGTACGAACGGAATCGCGATTTCACGAATTGGGCATTCGGCATTGCGCGTCACCAGGTGCTAAAGCATTGGCGTCTGAAACGGCGAGATAAGCTGGTATTTAGCGAGGCCTTGATCGACGACCTCGCCGACGAAGCCATAGCCATGTTGTCCACGGATCAAGATCGCTTCCAAGCATTGCGCGAATGCATTGGTCGATTAACGGCCCGTCAACGAGATTTGATCAAAGACTTTTACGGCAATGGCGTTACAGCCGCCACGGTAGCAGAACAGTGGAATTGTAGTGTCCATGTGGTTTACAACGCACTGCGTTCAGTGAGAAAAACCTTGCAGCGCTGCATAGATGGAAGGTCTTTGGAAACATGAATGATGAACTCTGTCGACTTGCTGACGGTTACCTAGAAGGCAATCTTGGCGAAGAGGAAACGCTCCGCCTCCAAAATTGGTTGCAGAGCGATCCAGATATCAAGCGACAGTTTGTCGCCCATTTGGTGCTTCACGGACAGCTAGGGGTGATCGCGGAGGAGCTGCGCACCGTCCATGTAAAAGCGGCCCAAGAAGATTCCCCGTTGGACATCGCATTTCAACGGAAAAAAGACTGGAGCCGGTCAATTCGGATCGCCTCGGCAGTGGCGATCGCAGCTTCCGTGTTTGCAATCGTATTTTCGCTCTATCCCACAGGTAGAGCTCTGCATGTTCAGTCGGAAACTGACTACGAATCTGCATCAATCCCCATTCGAACCGTCGGCTTCTATCTACCTGATGGCT
This sequence comes from Pirellulaceae bacterium, assembly GCA_041748895.1. Lineage (GTDB taxonomy): Bacteria > Planctomycetota > Planctomycetia > Pirellulales > Pirellulaceae > UBA6163. The sequence goes on along the minus strand of JBGTCJ010000645.1, from coordinate 2,785 downwards.
CTTCCTCTCGAGCGCGCCCCGTTGCGGCAGGGTCCAATGCATCTTCGAAAGAATCAGCAATTTTCTCGACGGCCAGCCGAGCGAAGGTGCAACTAGCACCGGGTACTCTGTTCGGTTTCGCCGACGATGCTTTTGGCTTGCTTTATCGCGGCAGCGTTGATGTCTCAATCGACGACCCAGCCGACCACTATGCGATCGAGGTTGGCAACCGACGGATTATCAGTCATGGCGCTCCATTTACTCTGACCACCCTTGACGCCGAACGCACTCAACTTACGGTACACGACGGAAGCGTGGATATACAGACGCGTCTACTTCAACCTCGTCTTTACTGGCCGTTTGATGGACACCGAGATAGCCTTCCCATCGTACCCTTTGGCCAAGCCCTGCGAGTTCCTGGAATGATTGGCAGCGGTGCGGTGCAGGTTGACGGCAAGCGAGGCTCGCGTTTTGAAATCGTCGGCGGTACCGGAGACACCGTTAGTAGCGGAGCCTTTGCGTTTAGTGGGGCAATCACCATCGAGTGTGTGATCTCGTCGACATGGGATGGATCAAAAAACAACCAAGATCCAATATTTCGCAAGGAAGATGGCCCCAATCGAATTCTACTGGGCTTTCAAAACGATGACAATGACTTCGAAATTCCCACAATTCCTGAAGGACCTGTGCTGTCGTTCGGTATCTTTCTCCAGTCATCGGGTTATAGTGAACTCGATATGCCATTAGACGGCGAAGAGGGACGTCCCACAGTCGCCCAAATCGCTGACGGCAAACCACATCATATCGCCGCCACCTACGACAGTTTTACGGGGGTCAAGTCCATTGCCGTTGACGGGCTCGTTCTTTATTCCTACCGATTTCCAGTGGGACAATGCATTCAAAGCGGCGGGCCGAGGGCGGCAAGCATCGGAGGCTGGCGCAACCGCGAGTCTTTCTCAGGCACGATCGATGAGTTGGCATTTTATGATTACGCCCTCACCGCTGAGCAAATTGCAATGCATGCACAACTCGCCGCTAAAGGCATCCGTTGGATTCAACCTAGAGCATCATCCGAAAGCGGGTGGGTGACGTCGAGAACCGTAACCCATGGTGAGGTCATCGTGCTACGCGACAGCACGACATCCCATGTGACACACATTCAGAGGACCGAGCGCGGGGCATACAACCTGGTATCAACCAGCCACAATCCTTTGCTGGATCCAGTCAGCCGCGGCACCTTTGCAGCTTTCGGCCCCAACCCACGCAGAAGCATTACAGACTACAACGCCGCCCGCTACGAGCCGTTTTTAACGAACGGGACAACCTCTCGCTGCCTTCGGACCCCGGAGTCGGATTGCCAGCACACGGACGTACCAACTACGGTCGCTCTCTCGGAGACGTCAGCGATTTGACCGGTTGACCCGCCGGTCGGGCCGGGCCGACAATGGACTGCTGATGATGCATGGTTGAAGTGTTGAAGTAAAGTTTCCCACCGTTGACCCCTCCGAACTCCGCACGTTTTGGGTCGTCTTCAGATATGTGGCTACCCGTCAAACTACTCGCAACGCATTACCGATCGTTTTCTCACCGGTTTCTGTGCTTGACCGGTTGGGCCGCGTTGCTGTTCCTGTTGCAGCGGCCGGTTAGCGTTGTTGCCGGTGATACGATCCCGTCCGAGGGTGAATCGTTATTCGTCGAACAGGTCGCGCCGTTACTTACGCAGAAGTGTATGGCCTGTCACCGCGCGGGAAAGAGTGAGGCTGGTTTCGATCTTTCCACCAGCGCGGCGCTGCTCGACTCAGGTCTGGTGAATGTCGATGACGCCGAGGAGAGTTGGTTGGTTTCGCTGATTCGCCACGTCGGCGAGCCTCAGATGCCGCTTGAAGGGGCGAGGCTTGACGACGACGAGATTGAAGCGATTGTCCGCTGGATCTCCTTGGGAGCGCCGTACACCACGCCGTTGCATTACGACGATCCCAACGCACAGCACTGGTCCTTTGAGAGGCTGAAGAAGGTTAGCCCGCCGGATGTGGATGACGACTGGGTCTCGGGTGACATTGATCGCTTCATTCGGGCAGCGCAGCGAGAAAGAGGGTCGGCCGCTTCAGAGCCGGCCGGCAAACGGACGCTGATTCGTCGTTTGTATTTTGACCTGATCGGATTACCGCCCAGTGACGAAGAGATTGCGGAGTTCGAAGCGGACGAGCGGCCCGACGCCTATCAACGGCGGGTCGATCAACTGCTTAGCAGTCCTCGCTATGGCGAACACTGGGGACGCTATTGGCTGGACCTGGCGCGCTATGCCGATAGCAACGGTTACCGGTTTGATGACGAGCAAGCTGCCGCTTATCACTATCGCGATTTCGTGATCCAGGCGTTCAATGAGGATATGCCCTACGACCAATTCGTACGCTGGCAAATCGCCGGAGACGAACTCGCCCCGGACGATGTTCGCGCGATCACCGCAACTGGTTTCCTCGCTATCGGTCCCCGTGAACGCGACGAAGGGACACCGCTGAATATCCTGATGACTCGTCACGACGAGTTGGACGATCTGGTGAATACCACGAGCACCGCCATGCTCGGACTAACGCTCAGCTGCGCCCGGTGCCACGATCATAAGTTCGACAGCCTTTCACAACGTGAATATTATCAGTTCTTCCATGTGTTCAATTCGGGTAAGCGGCGTGTCGTCGATGTCGACCGACCTGCGTATCCCGGTACCGCCGGCGACGCAAAGGAACATCGCCGGGCCCTGGTTTATTCGGAGAACGCGGACAAGCCGAAGCGGACACATCTGCTGATT
>JBGTCJ010000644.1:0-37978 GCA_041748895.1 Pirellulaceae bacterium | reverse complement strand
ATTATCTCGGTATCGACGTTCAATTGAACCGAGCCTGGGCGGCAAGACCGGTGGCGATACGTGATGAAGTCCTGGATGCCGCGGCCGCATCGTTGGGAGCGATCACAAGGATGTACCAATCCGAAGCGGCGTGAGCCACATTCTCGGCCGCGCCGGCGATCAAGCGAGGACTTGCGACTCGGAGGCACCGCGATACAATCCCACACGAGTGGTCGGAGGCAAACCGAGAGAAACTTTGACGTCGAAGCAAAGGATGTCAAGACAGCCATCCACCAGGACCCCCTAGTCCACACCAGCACCCCTAGCTCAATTGGATAGAGCATCGGTCTACGGAACCGAAGGTTAGAGGTTCGAATCCTCTGGGGTGTACTCGACTTACGACGATTGGAATCGTCGTGTCAGAGAAGTTTGTCAGAGAAGTTGCCGCTCAAACGCGGCAAATCGGCGTGCTTTCCGGCTCGCTCCGGTTGTTGACTCAAACCGGAGAGCACCCGATGCCCCATTTCCCCAAGCCGTTTTTTCGCCGCAATCGCGGCCTGTGGTACGTCCAGCTACACGGCAAGCAAATCAACCTCGGTCCTGACAAGGACGAGGCCTTCCGCCAGTACCACCTGCTCCTCTCGCAGCCCGAAGTCGCCACCGTCTCGCCTTCAGGCGGTCGATCCGTGGCCGTCCTCTGCGATCACTTCCTGGAGTGGACCCAACGCAATCGCTCCGCGGCAACCTACGAGTGGTACCGCTTATCGGCTCCAGCGATTCGTCGAGACCTACCCGACGCTCAACACCGATGAACTGCGACCGCACCACGCCGAGCAGTGGGCGGGCGGACTGAGCAATTGCCAGACGAGCCACCGCAACTACCTCCGCAGCATCAAGCGGTGCATGAAGTGGGCGACCCGCCAGGGCTTCATCGACAAGAACCCCATCGAGCACCTGGAGGTGCCCTCGGGGGAAGCCAAAGAAATCTACGTGCCACCAGAGGAGTTCGCTCAGCTCTGCACCTTCATCCGCAACCAGCCGTTCCTCGAACTGGTCCAGACGACTTACGAGTCGGGCTGTCGGCCGCAGGAGTCGCTTCGCGTCGAAGCCCGCCACGTCGACTTGAAGAACAGTCGCTGGGTGTTTCCCCAGTCCGAAGCCAAGGGCAAGAAGGCGCCTCGGATCGTCTACCTCAGCGAATCTTCGCTTGAGATCACGAAGCGTCGAATGAAGGAGTTCCCCACCGGGCCGCTGTTTCGAAACTCTCGCGATGTCGCCTGGACTCCGGCATCGGCAAACTGTGCCTTCAATGCCTTGCGTTGGCGGATGGGCCAGACCGAGATGAAACGGCTGGGTGAAGCCATCAGCGACGCAGCCGTTGCCAAAGCTATCGCACTACACCGTCACTCTTGGAGATGCGCAAGGAGTCACGGGTGAGTGTTCAAAGTTTGTCAAAATGGGCAACTACAAAGAGCCTAGCAGCATTACCGCTGTGCGGATGCGACAGAGCGAAAAGCGACTTGCGGATGCAGCTGATTCGGACGCGTTACTGACGGAAGACGGCCAAACAAGGGCGAGCCAGACGACAGCCACCGGAGTGGCGAATATTGACGAATAACGTCAAGCCTGCTATTCTTGAGCGAGTTACTCACGGAGAATCCGATCCATGGCCAACTCGCTCAATTTATCGCTTACCGACGAACTGCGGGCTTTCATCGATGAGAACTGCGGCGATGGCACGCTCTACGCCACTCCCAGTGAGTTCGTCCGAGACGTCCTGCGACAGCTGAAGCTCAAGAAGGAAGCAGCCGAGTCTCGTGATGCCATCCTGGCTGGCTACCAAGACGCCATCGAAGGCCGAACCGTGGAATTCACCGGCGACCTCCGAAAGGCCATGAAGAAAGCCCGCTCGTGAGCGCCAAAAAATCGCCAAACCTAGCCCTCACCCATTCCGCTCTGGCAGCCATTGACGATATCGAACAGTTCTCAATCGAGAATTGGGGCAAGAAGGTCGCTGGGCGCTACATCGACGATCTCGAGGCTGGGCTGCTTCGAATCCAGGATGAGCCAGACTTGCTGCGGCCTCACTCGGAGTTCCACTCCGACTTTTGCTTCTATCGCGTCAACAAGCACCTGTTCGTCTGCGACCGACAAGCGGACCTGATCATCGTCCTGGCCGTCATCCACGCCGTTCAAGACATTCCGGAACGTCTAGCTGAACTCGAACCGACTTTGAAGCGAGAAGTCGAAATACTGCACCAGAAGCTGAAAATGGCTCGCCGCAAGAAGTAGCGGCTGATGCTCGTGGCCGGTGGTTTTTTCGGGCCAGCCCGTACTGCTTTTTCCTTATTTTGGTGCTACTGATCGGCAGAGCTATCACCAAGCGGCTTTGCAAATGAGCACCAGTAACCTGACTACGCTTGATCGAGGATGGGCGATTGGCGTGCGGGCTGAGACGCTCGGACGGATGCAGAGTGAATGTTTAGCCGCCGACCAGAGTGGCCGCTGGCAGGTTTTCCATGACCGGCTGCTCCGCCCTTTGTTTGGTTCGGAAGAGCCAATCGGTTACGAAAGGCTGGTCGTCGCACTCCGTTTACCGAGTCAATCGGTAGCGACCAATATGCTCGTCAACGCGAAGCGACAATTTAGCCGCACCGTAACGGTAGTACTGGCGGCACACGCTAGCGGTGTCCAGCCATCCGCGGAGGATGGAGATCCGTGTGCGTGGCTATCCGAAATCGTTACCGAGTTGCTGCTAGGTCATCGAGAGGTTCTGGAGACTATGGTACGACAGATGAGCGAACTTTGCCCGGGTACGACAGGCCATCAGAGCGATGCCGGGGCGGTTCGGCGCGTGCCGCCGAACCAGTGGCAGCACATGCAACACGGTCTCGACCTAATGACCAAACTTGTCACTACATCGTCGGATCATCAGGATCGTCGGCACCCAAACTCGCTGGAACAAGCCGCAGCCCGTCAGGACAATGCGACGGCACGCCCGATTTTGCTCTACGACTTGTTCGCCGAGCCGCTGCAGGGTTAATCCAGCGGGCATTGTTGCGAGGAACCCTGCATTGTCGTACCTAGGCAGCCTGGGATAAGAATTCGTTGCCTGCCGAGGACACGCTGGTCGTCCGTGCGAGGGTCGCCGGTCAGACACTACTGCTGAGCCTGTTCTGGTATCTCGATGGAATCACTTGATCCATCAGAGCAAACATGAATCAATTTTTTTTGAACCCGGTCGCATCGCGCAGATGTTCAACCCGATCAGACCCGCCAATTTTGACCAGTTTGTTGTAGACACCAATGATCAAAAATGGCGCCGCCCACTGACCGAAGAAGAGGCTACGGTCGCGATTTCCTTTGAGCCGACAAGCAAGTGATAGACCCATTGATCCTGCTGCCGCCCAAAGCCATACGTCCGACGGCAGCTTTGCTGTATAGTGCTCCAAGTCATGGGCGACCACGCCCTCCGCATGATCATGTGCTTCGGCTGCATTGATGCGTTGCGCTTTTCTCGATTCTGCTTCAATCATGACATTACTTTCCGTATGTGACTGTATCAAGTGACAGTTTGTCTGTCCCTCTAATTATTACGGGCGAGGCGGATTTGGGTATCGTGAAATCCGCCATTCGCGTTTAGCCGACATAATATTTTTTGCCGCGAAGTTTATCGCGTTTATATTATTCCGACTAGTCACAACGCATCGATCTTTAGCGAGCAGTCGCGGTCGCCGGAATTCCGATCGAGTCAGATTGACTTTAAGAATAAGAATATCTTGCGATCAGCAATCGATAGAAAGGTCGTATTGTGTAGCGGCGCCTCAATCGGAATCCGGTACGACCTGCGTCCGGATCTGCCGACCGAAAAGGCGACGGCGGTTGCTAAGCCACCGTCGCACTTTTACTCAAGGGCTGTATTTCAACGTATTGACCGAACCGGCACGTTGCCTCGAAACTCTGTTTCTCAGCTCAAACAGTGGCCGTTATTGGTCGTCGTTGTCATTCGACTCCTCGCCCGATTGACCTCGGCCTTCACTCGCCGCCTTCAACGACTTCATCTCCTCGCGAAGCTGTTTGATTTCATTTCGAAGTTCTTCGAGTTCAGCTTGCATCGAGCCTCCGATCGCTGGCCGCGCCGCTTGGTAACGCATGTCCTGCTGATCAAACGTTGCCGAGAGTGTCTCTTCGTGGCCATCTCGAAGCACAACCAATTCTATTTCATCATCCGCTTGAAGCTGACGAACCTGGCGGTTGAGCCACTGGGCATCTGCAACGTCCTGGTCGTTGAATCGCTTGATGATGTCACCCTCTTTGATGCCAGCCGATTTGGCGGTGCTATTGTCTCGCACGGCAACCACCTGAAGGCCGTCATCGTGCTGCTGAACTTGGATTCCGAACTGGCCTCGACGTTGGCCCTGCTGCTGATACGCACTGTTGGCCTGCGCGCCTCCTTGGCCGTAAACCTGCGCACCGCCTTGGTTGTAAGGCTGCGCACCGCCTTGGTTGTAGGTTTGCGCACCGCCTTGGTTGTAAGTTTGCACGCCCGCTTGTGCCCGACCTTGAGTGGCCGACTGAATTCGCTCGCCGGCTCGTTCCACCGCTTGCCCAGCCGCGTTGATCCCTCTTTGAGCGGGATTGGTCAGGTTTCGGGCATTTTGAGCGGCAGACTGCGCTTGCTGGTCCGCCCGCTGGACGGCTTGCCCAGCCGCGTTGAATCCGGTCTCTGCCGGATTGTCCAAGAGTCCCCGCTGCTGAGCGGATGCGGACTGGCTAATTCCCATGGCGCCACCAAGAAAAGTGGCGAGGGCAACTCTTTTGAACAGTCGAGCTTGTGTTGAAGAATTTCGGAACATGGTCGTACCTTCCAAACTATGGATTGGGGGGTAAACCTGCGATCAACGTTGAAGAAACACGACATACCGATGTCGTGATCTCGTGGCCAAATCGAATCAAGGCACACGTCACAAGTTTGCTACCAGCTCGGTAAGCAGTTGCCGTTCCAAACGCTGAAGGTGGAGAACGACGACCGGCGTTCGGGTGGGAAAACGCGGGCTTGCCCGCGTTTATTGAGTGGCAAATTGCTTTGCCAAACTCCAAGGCTTCGCATCCGACAGGGTTGGTGAAGCGAGGTCGGCTAGTGGCCGTTTGGCGACCACTGGTTGTTCACTTGTACTTGGATCGCGCAACAATTTGGTGCGTGACTGGTTTAGAGAACGAACGGCTTGCACGGAAGTTCCGGGCACTCAAGCGCTGCGTTAGCCGACCATCGTTTGCACACAACAATTCAGTAATACCTATTCGTGATCGCGTTGCTCATTGACGCGGTCCCAAGCGTCTCGAACCGCAGGACGAGCCGATTTCCAATCGAGCTGCGATGTTCCCCGTTGTGTCTGCCAATCGCGCTCGAGATCCCTCTCCGCTGCGGTGAAGTCGGCCGATTCGGACTGCCCACGCGCCGTCCAGCCATAGCGATAGGCGGGTTCGTAGGTGCGATAATCCGCATCGGCTGGAACGTACTCGCGATCGCGATAGTTTTCCTCCCAGTAGGCGTTTTCGACCGTCGGGTCGATTGACTCGGCCACCGCCTTTCCTGCATATCCACCGGCGATTCCCCCGATGACCGCGCCAGCCACCGTACCGATGGGTCCGCCTACCATTCCAGCAGCAGCACCCGCCGCCGCCCCGCCGGCGGCGGCACCTAGTCCGGTTCCGACCGGGTGCGAACCCGCGGCGCCCGTGATCGGGTCCGGGTTGCGATCTGCGTTCTCGTGATTCGCCTTTTTGTTGACTTGAGCCATCGTCATTTCCTTGGTTGGAGTTTTGGACTAGCGGTTTTGCTGGGCCGACAATTGGTCGCTCGCGCCGCTCGCGAGTCGAGGAGCGATGCGAATTGCGTGCCCAGTAATCCAATTGCGTACCCCGTGGTAGGTACGTGCACAGAGCTCCTTGTGCCATTCGGCCGATAGCCGTTCTCACGAATGCGATAGATGAAGCCTGATCGATCGCGGTGCATTCTGACATGATCGATTGAACACCACATTGATCTGCGGAGAGTCCTACTTTTTAAAGTTTTTTGATGGCAAACCTCATGGCTATTTGAGCTATCAGAACTGATCGAGCCGGTGCAATGAACCCTTTCAATGCAACGAACGACCAGCGATTTCCGACGAGTCTCGCGTTCGACATCACGTTGGAATGACGTTTGCTTAACTGTTTCTGCGAACAGGCAAGCCGATGAGAAGCCTGGTCAGCAGGCCAACGACGAAGAGTTTTTCATCGTCACGGCATCTCACACTTTGTAGAGAGGATCAAGCGATGAAGTACCTCATCATAGGGGTGGTTTTAGGGGCGGCGGTGGGTTGTGATTCGGGCACCGGAACAACGTATGACCCGGACACAGCACTTCCTTCGGCGACTCGCAGCGGGGCACCACCGGTGACGCAGGAGTCGGAGTCGTTCACCAATCCGATGGACACGCCCAACACGGGGGTCGATGTGAACCGAAGTACTGATGCGCCCGGCACAGGGGCTGGAGCGGCCCGTACGGGCGTTGGCGCCGCTGGAACCGGACCTGTTATGTCTGACCCAGGGGTCGATGCGTCCAATACCGGCGTCAACGTTCGGGATCGTGAGAGTACGGCGAAGACAGCTTTCGATCAGAACGAGAACACCGCGGACATCGAGATCACCTCCGAGATCCGCAAGCGGATCACCGACACGGAGATGTCGGTGAATGCTCGGAACGTCAAGATCATCACGCAGGGGGGTAGGGTGACGCTGCGAGGTCCCGTGCAAACGATGCAAGAGAAGCAGAGCATTGAAGAGTTCGCCGCGGCGGTCGCGGGTGCCGACAAGGTGGACAATCAGTTAGATGTCCAGCAGCCGTAGCAGTTCCGAAACGCGGTAGGCACTAATTCATCAGGGCCCTACCGCACGTCCGCAACCGATTTAAGTTTACACACTTTCAAATAACTAGGAATAAATCATGTCCACCAATGTATTTTGCACGGCGACTGAGCCGCAGGCAAAGGCCATCATTGAAAAACTTCGCGCCGCCGGATTTTCCGGAGACGACATCTCGATTTTGATGGCAGACAATCAGGGAACTCAAGATTTCGCCATTGAGAATGAGACCAAGGCTCCTGAGGGTGCCGCGACGGGCGCGGGGACCGGCGCTGTTTTGGGAGGCGCACTCGGCTGGATGGCTGGTATCGGAGCGTTAGCGATCCCTGGATTGGGTCCATTCATCGCCGCGGGCCCGATCATGGCTGCCCTGGGTGGCGCGGCTGTCGGTGGAACTCTAGGTGGGTTGACGGGTGCGCTCGTCGGAATGGGAATTCCCGAATATGAGGCAAAGCAGTACGAGGGAAAGATCAAAGAGGGACGAACATTGATCTCCGTTTTCGCGATTGATTCCGAGGCAGCCCGCCGCGCGACCGAAATTTACGAGAACGCTCATGCGGAGGATATCAAAAGCTCCAATGCTGAGGCAGTTTCGAGCAGCAGCCAACGAAATTGGGATTGATGATCTGTGTACCGGTAGGATGTATCTCGGCGGACCGCCGTCCGTCGAGATTGGATTACCCAGTTCGCTGATGATTCAATGGAAGAATGATCCATGTTGCAAATCACGCCTCAACAACTGAGTCACTTGATTGAGACACACGAGCCGCCTTGTGTGTCTCTTTACATGCCGACGCACCGCAATCATCCGGAGAATCGACAGGATCCGATCCGGTATCGCAATCTGCTGAAGGAGATGAACCACTCTTTGCTGCAGAGGTATGCGCCGGATAAAGCAGACGCATTGCAGGACCGGTTTCGGTCGTTGTCGCATGACGGCCATTTTTGGAACCATCGCACTGATTCACTGGTTGTGCTGGCTTCTTCCGACTCATTCCATGTTATTGAGCTCCAGCGACGACTAGCTGAGCTTGTCATCGTCGCGGACAGTTTTCACGTCAAGCCACTTCTCCGCGTGCTTCAGACCAGCGATCGCTACCAGATTCTGGGGCTCAATCGCCACGCGGTCAGTTTTTATGAAGGGAATCGAGATGTCCTTGACGAGTCGGACTTATCGGAGGGCGTGCCGGCGACAATCGAAGAGGCGCTCGGCGAGGAATTGACAGATCCTCACTTAACGGTTGCCTCCTACGGCAGTGCGGGGGGATTGGGTGGTTCGCATGGTGCATCCGCGATGCACCACGGGCACGGTCAGAAAAAAGACGAAGTCGAAAATGACACCGAACGATTTTTCCGGCTCGTCGATCGAGCGGTCCTGGAGCATCATTCTAGGCCGACAGGTCTGCCACTCGTCTTAGCCGCCCTTCCGGAACACCACGACATTTTTCGCAAAATCAGCCACAACCCGTTTCTCGCAGAGATCGGAATCCACCTCGATCCCAAGTCAATTTCTTTGAAGCGGTTGCGGGAGGAGGCTTGGCGTGTAGTCGAACCTCAGTACCTAGAGAGGTTGCAGGAGCTCGTCGATCGCTTCGAGTCCAGTCGAGCGCGCGCGCTGGGGTCGGATGAGCTTTCGGAGGTGGGAAGCGCGCTTTGTGGCGGTCGAGTAGCAACGCTTCTGGTCGAAGCCGATCGGCAGATACCTGCGAGGTTTGACCAGCAAACGGGTTGCGTCGAGATGGCTGACCTCGACGATCCAACCGTCGATGACTTGCTCGACGATTTTGCTGAAGTCGCGCTACGCATGGGGGGCGAGGTGATTGTTGTCCCCACGGAACGAATGCCCTCAACGACGGGCGTCGCCGCGACGTACCGCTTCTAGATCAGCCAGGCCATCGGAAAAGTGAAATGGCAATTCTCCACGCGAAGTCAGGTGAACCGGTTGACGTACACCCACTTGGAGATCGATTCTCGGCCGCAAAGACGTCGGCACTCATCAAAACCTCTCATCTGGAGGTGATTCGACTCGTTTTGCCAGCCGGAAAGGAGATGCCGGCTCACAAAGTCGACGGCGAGATCACGGTTCAGTGTCTCGAAGGGCGCGTTGAATTCCGTTCGGAAAGTTCAACGTGCGAGCTGACCGAGTGCAGCTTGCTTTTTCTTGGTGGAGGGGAGCTTCATTCACTGTTTGCGATCGAGGATTCGTCCCTGATCGTCACAATTCTGTTGAAGCCCATGTCGTAGATTGTAGCGGAGCATACGATTGCCGGGTAAGCAGGTAGGACGACCACTCGCAGCGTGGCAGCCGGACCGCCAGTCGACCTTCGGATCCCTGGGCAGAAAGCTCGTTACCGGGTTGAGGATAGGATCCTCGTGGGCGATTGCAGGAATTGCTGTCTAACGACGATACTGTCGGGCCCATGGATTTGGATTGGGCGCTCGCAAGAGACAAACCGGGAGTATCCGCAACGTGTTGACTCGCCGCATGCCGCTTCGAGCGTCGGCCAACTTTTGCCGCCGAATCGGGACCGGATATCGGTCCGGTGTCGATTTGCTGCGGCTTTTCGCGAGCGAGACCAAGCACGGCTCGGCCCGCCAGAAGTTCGCGATGTCTTCGGTTTATGGTGCGATTCGCGGCGGCAGCCCGATTCACGAAGCGATGCGGGCACAATCGAATTTTTTCCCGCCGCTGCTGATCGCGATGACACATGCGGGAGAGATCACTGGCAAGCTCGATCGCACGCTGCTGATTCTTGCGGACTACTACGACGAACGCGTCAAGATCCATCGAGAGTTCATCGGCCGGATCGCATGGCCCGTGCTGCAATTGTTCGCGGCGATAAATGTCATCGCACTATTGATCTATCTGTTGGGAATCCTGCAACCGATGACCGGCGGTGAGATGTTCGACCCGACGGGATTTGGGCTACGGGGTGCCAGCGGAGCGCTGCGATTTTATGGCTACGTGTTGGCTGTAGCGTTGTTCTTGGTGGCGGTACTAATCGCCTTTCAAAAGAACTTCGCAGGAGTTCACAACCTCGTTCCGCTGCTTTACCGGATCCCCGTCGCCGGTCCAGCGCTACAAACGATCACACTGGCCCGTTTTTGCTGGACTCTTGCGCTTTCGCTCGACGCGGGAAGCGATCCGATCCGCGCGATCCAGCTCGGACTCGATGCGACCGACAGCGAATTCTACCGAACGGCAAAGGATGATGTGGAACGTTCGATACGTAGTGGCAAGACGATGAGCGAAGCGTTATTGGCAACCGGCGTGTTTCCAGACGATTTTATTACGCACGTGGAAGTTGCCGAATTGTCAGGCACAGACGCCGAGGCGCTCCAACACCTGGCGGCAGACTATGACCTGCGTGCCCGCGCGGCGATGAAAACGCTCGCCGGGCTCGCCAGCGGCGTCGTCTGGGTTAGCGTCGTGGTACTGATGGTCTTCATGATTCTTAGGATGGTCTTTAGGATCACGGGTGGCATCAATGAAGCTTTGCAACCCATTTAATATTTAGACGTGCCATGACCGCAATGATACGGATCACCGGTGGTCAGGTCTACGATCCCGAGTACGGCGAATCGGGCAACATCCGTGACCTATTCATTCAGGACGGCGTCATCTCGGAGGTTTCCGATGGGAGGATCCCTCCGCAAGAAATGCAGACGCTCGATGCATCGGGCTGTGTCGTGATGGCGGGTGGAATCGACCTGCACACGCACATTGGCGGCGGCAAAGTTACTCTAGCGCGGATGTTGATGCCCGAGTCCATGCCCTGCGAGTTCCTACCGACCACGCGGGCCGCGGGTGACGCTTATCTGCGGATGGGTTACACCACGGCATTCGAGCCTGCCATGATCGCCTGCAATGCGCGGCAGGCCCATGCGGAGATGGCCGACACAGCTCACCTCGATACGGGTGCCTACGTGCTACTGGGCAATGACGATATCCTTCTTCGACTGCTTGCCGATCGCGCCCCGCAAGCGTTGGTCAATGATTACGTGGCATGGATGGTCACGGCGACGCAAGCGATTGGAGTGAAGGTGGTCAATGCAGGAGGTATAAACGCCTTCAAGTTCAATGTTCGCGAGCTCGATGTGAATACCCCGCACCCCACGTTTGGGATCACACCGGGCCAAGTCATTCGTTCGCTCGCGCGAGCCGTCCATGAGATCGGTTTGCCGCACCCCTTGCACGTCCACTGCAGCAACCTCGGATGTGCCGGAAACATTCGCAGTACCTTGGCGACAATCGCCGCGGCTGACGGTCTTCCGATCCACCTGACCCACGCGCAGTTCCACAGCTATGGTGACGAAGGGCCAAGTGGATTTTCATCCGCCGCGGCGACATTAGTGGCGGCGATCGAGCGAAATCCGAATGTGACGATTGACGTTGGCCAAGTGATGTTTGGCCAGACAGTAACGATTAGTGGTGACACGATGCATCAGTACGCCAATGGGCGCCTCGCCCGCCCCCGAAAAACGGCCCTCGTCGATATCGAGTGTGAGGCTGGATGCGGTGTCGTCCCATTTCGCTACCGTAACCGCCAGCTGGTCCACTCCTTGCAGTGGGCAATCGGCCTCGAGCTTTTCCTCATGATCGATGATCCAGCGCGCGTTTTCTTGACCACGGACCACCCCAACGGTGCTCCGTTCACGAGTTACCCGCATCTGATTCGCCTGCTCATGGATCGGTCGTTTCGTGAAACGGCGCTCGACGAAATTCATCCAGATGCCGCCGCGTCGAGCCAGCTCCGAGGCATGGGGCGTGAGTACTCGATTGACGACATCGCCACGATGACCCGTTCGGCGCCGGCCAAATTGCTCGGCCTGCAAGCGGCGGGAAACCTTGCCGTCGGATCGATCGCCGATGTGAGTATTTTCCGCATGCAGGAGAATCGAGAGGCAATGTTTCGCACGCCACAATGGGTAATCCGCCGCGGAATGGTGCATGACACGTTTGACACTCCGTCCGAGAGCAGGTCATTAAAAATGACGCATACGATTCGGCCAGCATTCGATTCACGTTCTGTTTCGACATTCGCCGAAATGCATCAGCGAGTCGCGTCTTTCGATTTCCGAAGACTCTGGATCAGTGATGATGAGATGGCGACGCGGATTGGTTCAACGCCGATGCTCCACCCTTGCCGACATGTTGGAACCGCGGCGCAATGACCGGCAACCAATCGCGCGTCGGGAAACGCCCGGTCGCGATCCATATCGCTGGTGTACCCATTGAGGACACATTCGCCGAGGCCTTCGACATGAAGGCGACTCGCATCATCATCACCGCAGCGAGCGCTCACTGGGCGTGGGCGGCCGCGACCGCGATGACTGGGTTTGGAACCAGCGTGATCGCTTGCGGAATCGAGACGGCCGTGGAGCGCGAACTTCAGCCCTTTGAAACCCCCGACGGCCGGCCAGGTGTGGCGATCCTTGCGTTTGCCGTTTCCTCGAAGGAGCTCGAAAAGCAGGTCCCACGTCGCGCGGGCCAATGCGTGCTAACCTGCCCAACGACCGCCCTTTTCGCGGGCGTGGAGGGGCAGTCTCGCATCGCGCTGGGAAAATCGCTTCGCTATTTCGGCGACGGCTATCAGATCAGCAAGTTGATCGGTGGTAAACGCTTCTGGCGAATTCCGGTGATGGACGGGGAGTTTCTGTGCGAACACGACACCGGACAAGTCGACGCCATCGGTGGTGGCAATTTCCTGTTGCTGGGTCGATCGCTCGCGGCAGTCGCCGATGCTTGTCGCGTTGCCGCCGAAGCGATTGCTACGTTGCCCGATGTGATCACACCCTTTCCAGGTGGTGCCACGCGAAGCGGAAGCAAAGTGGGTAGCAAGTACCGTGGCCTGTTTGCCTCGACACATGAGGCCTACTGCCCCACCCTTCGAGGGCTCACTGCCCAATCGATGGGCGACGAGGTCCAGGCCGTTCTCGAAGTCGTCTTGGATGGCATGACCCGCCGAGCCATCGCGTTGGCGATGCGAGCGGGGATTCAGGCGGCCTGTGAATCGGCCGGCCCGCAAGGGTTGGTAGGCGTTACCGCCGGAAACTACGGCGGCAAGCTCGGACGACACCATTTCCGGCTAGCGGAGGTGTTGGCATGAGCGGTTTGCAGTTGCGATTGCGCCGGACTCCGGTCTGTCCAGTCGATGCCTCACCACTGGATGCGCTATCGACCTGTCGCCGACCTGATGAGGCCAGCCGCCTGGAACTTCGCCTGGATGGTGAAACCTTGCCACTGGCGGATCTCTTTGACATTTCCGCCACCTCCTTTGACGGCATCGTGGTCGAGGGCGACCTTCGTCAGTTCAGCCATCTGGCAAGTCGCTGGGGTCCGCGAGAACTCCGCGTCGAAGGAGACATCGGCAATTTCCTCTGCGGTCCGACGCCGGGACGGCGCAGCGGGATGCGTGCGGGTCGCGTCATCATCCGAGGTGACGCCGGACATCACGCGGGCCATCGAATGCGACGCGGAACCCTGATCCTACTGGGCAACGCGGGCCACTCACTCGGATCGGATCTCGTTGCCGGTACGATCGCAATTCAAGGACGGTATGGCGATCATCTTGCCGCGGGGATGCGCCGCGGAACGATTATCACGCTCCAGCGGCCGCGACTATCCCCAACTCGATTCACGACGGCGAGAAAGGTATCACTGGGAGTCGCAACACTGATCGCCAATGACCTTCACCGCGATAGTCCTGTCCATGCAGAGATGCTTCGGGGATGCTTCGATCGTCAATTGGGAGACCGATCCGCGGGGGGGCTAGGCGAAATCTGGATGTCGATCGAGTGAGTCTCGGTGAATGTCTGGGAGGGGGTTAAGTCGGGGGTGGATGGGAGGCACCAATTCGAAAGTGGCGGAAGACACCCGTTGCGAGTGTCACAACCGTGAGCGGGATCACCATGCCAAAAATCACGGTCGCGAACGTTCGGCTGTAGGCTGGTGCGGCAGCGGCAATGACGATCGAGGTCGTGTACACGCCGTAGTAGGCCAAAAACAATGCCCCTTCCCAACGCGCGATCAAGTGACCGGTGAAGAAGATGGGAAGGCATGCGCCGGCGACCGCGATCATCACGGGAATGTCGAGCCGCAGTGCGGCCTCGGAGACAGCGACGCCCTGAGGCGAAATGAGGCTTGAAATCCCCAGGACGCCCATGATGTTGAAGAGATTGCTACCGATGACGTTTCCCACGGCGATGTCTCGCTCGCCTCGAATGGCCGCCATGATGGACGTCGCCACCTCGGGCAGCGACGTTCCCGCCGCCACGATAGTCAAACCGATCACCAGTTCCGAGACACCGAGACTCCGCGCGATCGTCGTCGAGGAATCGACAAACCAGTGTGAACCCAGAACCAAAAGGCCTAGCCCGATGGCCACGAGGATGAGGTTGACGGTAGCGCCTCGCAGGTTCGAATCCTTTTCCTGCGCCCCAAATTGGTTCTCATATTCCGACCGGATAACCGCCTGCTCCCGGCGACTTTTGATGATCGCCCAGAGCGTGTAGCTAACGAGCCCCGTTGTGAGGAGCAGGCCGTCGAGCCTCCCGATGCGAAGGTCGAATGCCATCACGAAGACGGCGATCGACAGTCCGATCATGAGTGGGACGTCGAACCGAATCAGTTGTTGCGATACGCGAAGGGGTACAATCAACGCGGAAATGCCCAAGATGAACAGCACGTTGAATATGTTGCTGCCCAGGACATTGCCAATCGCCACATCGTGCCGACCCGACAAAGTGGATTGGAGGCTTACGACTAACTCGGGTGCGCTCGTTCCAAACGCCACCACGGTAAGGCCGACAACCAAAGGTGAGATTCCTGCAGAGACTGCCAATCGCGATGCGCCGCGGACCAACGCCTCGGCACCTACCGTCAATAATGCTAACCCCAGCAGCAACAGCACGATGACCAAAGGATTCACCTATTTTGACAACCGGCCCCTAACGCTCGATTCAGCTGTCGATCTCGACCCTTTCGCCATGTTTGTCGCGGCAATCCAGTTCGAGGGCCTCGGGATAGAGGCTCTCGCTACCCAAGATTTGCACGGTCATGTCGCCGGTGTCCTCGAGGATCATCACTTCACGACGTTTTTTGTTGTTGAGAAATGCTGCGACTTCGTCGTTGACCCGCACTGTGACACGGACGATGTGCTGGTTGCGACAAGCCAACGCCAACATTCGGATCACCTCGATCGACATGCTTTCGGCCGTTTTGACGAGACCACGACCACTGCAACAGGGGCAATCGGTGTAGATGCTCCGCTTGAGGCTGGTGCGAATCCTTTGGCGCGTCATTTCGATCAGCCCGAACGGGCTGGTGCGAAGGATCTTTGTCCTGGCGCGATCCTTGGCCATCGCGTCGCGTAACACGCGTTCGAGTTTTCGGCGGTGTGACTCTTTCCTCATATCAATGAAGTCGTTCACGATCACGCCGCCGAGGTCGCGCAGTCGCAATTGCCGGGCGATCTCCTTGGCGGCGACCATATTCAATCGGAACGCATTCTCTTCGGCTGAATCATTTCCACGAAAGTTCCCGCTGTTGACGTCAATCGCGACCAAGGCTTCGGTCGGGTCGATCACGATCGATCCGCCGCCAGGGAGTGCGACCTTCCGCTGATTGATTTTGACGATTTCCTCCTCAAGGCGGTATTTGTGAAAGAGCGGTTCACGACCTTCGTAATAAAGCAGGCGTTCGACAAACTGCGGCATTACCATTTTGAGAAACTCTCGCGTTTTCTCATAAGCCTGTTTTTCGTCGATCAGGATGGTGTCGATGTCGGTGCTGAGAATGTCGCGAATGGTCTTGATGATCATGTCGCTTTCTTCATAAATCGCGCCCGGTTCGGACGTCGATTCGATTCGCTTGACGATCGCTTTCCAGAGCCGAAGCAGGTACTCGAGGTCGCGCTGCAAATCGGCTTCGGTGAGTTTGGCGCCAGCCGTGCGGACGATGAACCCGAGTCCCTTGGGCGGATTGAGTGAAAGAAGGCATCGCCGCAATCGCTTGCGATCGTCTTCGTCTTCGATTTTCCGACTCACGCCGACCCGTCCGAGTGCGGGCATCAGCACAAGGTAACGTCCGGGGATCGAAATGTAGGTGCTGAGGGTTGGGCCTTTGGTCCCGATGCCTTCCTTGATGACTTGGACGAGCACTTCGTCGCCGCGTTTGAAGATCTCCTGGATCGGAGGTTTGTTCCGGGGACGACCACCTTTGAAGGCATGCTTTTGTCCTCGACCGCTCTCGCGAGCCCGTTCGGCCGCTTTCTCGGCGATTTCGTCCGATTCGCGCATGATCTCGGCCGGGTCGTAACCACCTTGGCGGAAGTATTGAGGCTCGACGTCGCTGATGTGCAAGAAGCCATTGCGCCCGACACCGAAGTCGACAAAGGCAGCTTGGATACTGGGTTCGAGGTTGACGATTTTGCCTCGATAGATGTTTCCCGCGTAGGCCTCAACGCTCTTTCGTTCGATGTAAAGCTCTTCGAGTCGGCTATCTTCCATCACGGCGATGCGGCTCTCCTCGGGTTGAGCCACATTGATGAGCATTTCTTTTTTCATAGTGAGTTCACTGAGTCGGTTTGGTTTGGATGAGTCTGGAGATGATTGCGTTCAACCTTCTCTGTCAATGTTGGGATCAATGGTGGTGGCGTGGTCTCGGGTCGCCGTTGGGATTCATCGCTCAGATGCACCCGAATCCGGCGAATGATCGCGCCATTGTCGATCAAATCGTTCAATCCGGCGGCGGTTAGCACGTCGGTCGGCTTGAGTGAAGCGGCGCCGGTCTCGATCTGCGAAATCAGGATCCGGTTGCCTCTTCGCTCGAACAACGGCAATGCCGTCTCGAGTTCCGCAGTGACCGTTTTGTCACGCCGCTGGATGGAGAGCGTCTTCAACCGCTTGACGGCTGCGATCGCCGCATCAATCCGGTCGACATCGAAGGCGAAGGGTAACTCAACTTCGTAATCGCTGCGGCATAGTTTGGCCTTTCCCAGACCGGGAGCATACGTTGCACTCAATCCGTTGCCACCCCCGGTTGAGATCAATCGAACGGATACGATCTCGAGCCCCGGTTGCTGGTCTTCGCCTAGGCGACGGTGGAGCTCGTGAGCTTCCAATGCTTGGGCGAGTTCGATTTCGACGACTTCATCGTGGCCTTCGAAGCCGAGTGCCAACGCGGATGGAAAGCTGATTCGCGGTTTCGGGTGAAAACCCTCCGACATGGAAAGCCGCAGGTCGCGGCGGCGCAGCATCCGTTCCCAGAGGCGTTGGAGATCACGATGACCGATCCAGCGGAGAAGGCCGGTCTTTGTGAACCGAACTCGATATCGGTTGCGAATCGGCGGCGGGGGATTGGGTTGAACGATGAGCGTCACGAAACGATCAACTCCGGAGCGAGTTTTCCGAGTCGCTCGAGCAAATACAGGTCGACATCTCGCGCCGCGTCGAGGGTCATCACCCGCTTAGCGATCTCTCGGCACTGGTCGATCGAGACGCTGCGAATCGCCTTTTTCAATTTCGGTAACGCATTGGGCGGGACGCTGAGGCTTCGAATCCCGAGCCCGACGAGCAGCAACGATCGCGCGGGGTTGGTGCTCATTTCTCCACAGATCCCCAGCGGTACATGCGCCGCATCGGCAATCGTCACGCAGTGATCGATCAGCCTCAAAACGGCGGGGTCGCTCGACTGGTAGAGGTCGGCCACGTATTCGTTGCTGCGGTCGACAGCCAAGGTGTACTGGACCAAATCGTTCGTTCCGATGCTGAGGAAATCGACCTCTTTGACAAATCGGTCGAGCATCAGAACCGCCGCTGGCACCTCCACCATCATCCCGACGGGAAGGTCGTTGCGATGAGCTATTCCCTCCTCGGCCAAATCCTCGGCAATGATGTTGACAAGCATCCTCGCCTGTCGCAACTCGGCGAGTGTGGTGATCAACGGGAACATCACGCGGACGTCTCCATGAACGGCTGCCCTCAGGATCGCTCGAAGCTGAGGCCGAAACAGGCCGGGCGTCTTGAGGGAGAGGCGGATGCTCCGCAATCCGAGAAACGGATTGGGCTCGGGTTCGGCGAGCGGGCGACTGCCCATCTTGTCGGCCCCCAAGTCGAGAGTTCGAATCACCACCGGGCGTCCCTGCATCGCTTCGACCACTTCACGGTAGGCCTCGTAGTGCTCTTGTTCGGTGGGGTCGTTATCGCTCGACAGATAGAGGAACTCGGTCCGATAGAGCCCGATTCCGGCGGCACCACGCTCGAGGCACGTTTTGACTTCGTGAGGGAATTCGATGTTCGCCGAGAGCGAGATGGCGACACCGTCGGTGGTCACGGCGGGAAGGTCGCGAAGCTCGGCCAATCGCAGCGCGAGGGTCCTGCGGCGTTCTCGCCCTTCCTCGTAGCGTTCGAGGGTTTCCTGATCCGGATTGAGGATCACGATGCCACGATCGCCATCGACGATCACGCGAGTCGAGCCACCAATGCCTTCTAAAAAATCGCCGATTCCGACAACGGCCGGCAATTCGAGCCCCTTCGCGACGATCGCCGTGTGCCCCCCGGGGCCACCGGTTTCGGTACAAAACCCGCGAACATAGCGTCGGTCGAGGTTCGCCGTTTCCGATGGCGTGAGGTTGTGGCAAAGGATGATCACCGGCTCGGTCAAGTCGGAGAGAGGCTTTCGCGAGACCGCGCCAAGCTGGCGAAGCAATTGCTGCTCGATGTCGAGAACGTCCTCGGCCCTTTCGGCCAGGAGTGAGTTGTCCAGCCTGCGGAGGTCCGATGCGTAGCGATGCAAAACTTGGCTGACCGCGTAGGCAGCCGATTGATGCCCCTGAGTGATCCGTCGCAGAAGCTCGGCTTGGAGACGCGGGTCGTGCAGCATCTGAAGCTGCGCGGCAAAAATATCCCCGGTCGAAACGCCCGCAACGGCGGAAGTTTCCAAGCGACTCGATTCGAGGATCCGCGAGACGCAATCAACCGCTCGTCGCAGCCGAGAGGTTTCTTCGGCAACGTCTTCGGCGGTGACTTGGCAACGTGGTATTCGGTAGCCCTCACGATCCAGCACTAGGGCTGGACCGATCGCCACCCCCGGGGATACCGGTATTCCGTGAAGTTCAACCATCTATCGCCGTCCCAGAACGCATCCGCCGGTCCGATCCAAACGCTGCCCTGAGAGCGTGGACGAGAAACGCGGCGAACCTGCTCGGTGTGACGGATTTCCATAGGATGTTCGGGTGTGAAGGAATGAAGGCCATCAGTTCAAGGGTGAGACGAAGGCTCACCCTGCTCGGCCTGTTCCAGTTCGTTAAAACCGTTCTCAAATAACTCGGCGATCACGGCGACCGCCTGCTCGGCATCTTCGCCCTCGGCCAATAACGACATTTGCGTCCCGCACTCTGCCCCCAACATCAACAGCGAGAGAATGCTTTTGCAATCGACTCGAAATCCATCCTTCTCGAGCAGAATCTCGGCTCGATGGCGACTCGCCTCCCGAACCAAGAGGTCAGCCGGGCGGGCATGCAAGCCCTGCGAATTTCGAACGATGACGGTGCGAATGATCACTATGAAACTCGAGAGGCGTCGCCGCCAGATAACCGTACCTACCAGAATCTCCGTATTGGCCTACGGCGAAAACAGACTGCATAAGGCTCTTGGCCCATTCGCAATAGCGATTGGCCGGGCGCCGGTAAGCACCGGGGCGTCCGGTCCGACCATTCGCACGACCGAGCCACACTACGAGGCAAACTGATTGTTGTCGGACTCTTCGAGCAATTGATGGATATCCTCCGTCGTCTTGCTCTGCTTGAGAAACCGACAAAACGTATCGTCGCGAAGTTGACGCGAGATGTTCTCCAACGCGCGGAGGTGATCGCCGGGGCGTTCGGGAGGACTGATCAACAGGAAAAAAAGCTGCACCTTCTCCCCGTCGAGGCTGTTGAAGTCGACGCCGTTGACACTCACGCCCACCGTACCGACCAGCTTGTCAACACTCGCGTGCTTGGTGTGCGGAACGGCGACGCCACGACCGATGCCGGTACTACCGAGATCTTCTCGCTTCATGATCGCGGCAATGATGTCGTCTTTCTCCTCGGCATTGATTTCCCCGGCCTCCAACAGAGAGGTCACTAGCTCCGAAATCACCCCCTGTTTCGAATCGGCCGTTAGGTCGGCTCGAATTGCCTTCTCGCAAATAAAATCAGAAAACTTCATGGTGTCGTCGTATTCCCATTGGGGCATTGAAGGACCACCGCCCGAGCACGGCCTGAGCAAGACTTCCCGAACATCCGATCGCAAAGGGGATATCGAGATCGCCTGTTCGCTCAAACGCCGCTACTTCAATCGGTAATCGCGTTAGAATCGATGTGTTTGTGTCCGGTCGCGCGATGGCCCGTAAGCTTGTCCTTCGCTTTTCGTAACTGCTGCTCCATTTTCGGAATGGCCGTGTCTAGAGCTGCCAATACGGTCGACGCATTTGCGGTCGCGACGCAATCCGACGAGTGTTCAGCAGAAACCATCAGCTCGACCAATGGGTTATCAATTTCCTTGAGGTCGACAATCACCTCAATCGCATTGACCCGATCGAAGAGTCGTCTCAATTTCTCGACTTTCTCTTCGATCAACTGCTGATCGCCCGGTTGCAATTGCCCATGGCGAACCGAAACGCTGACTTGCACTCCTGCCTCCTTCAAAATCTCGATCTTTGGCTCGTGCTGCGCGGAACGCAAGCGGATACCCTCGCATGATAAGGGAAAACCCGTTCCGGCGTAAGACGAGCGATTTGCACAAAACCGGGCGGTCGCGAGGCTCCGGCACCGCCACGGGGAGACCCAGTCACCGCTATTCTGTGGCTCGGTCATACCGAGGAATCTTCCTCCGCATCAGCCTGTGATTTTCCGACCCACGGAATCGGGCAGCTCGGCCGGCCGATCCGGTCGACTCGGATCCGCCCAGCCCCCTCGAACCCCCTTGAGCTACCGCATGAGGTCTTGTGTCACTCTATCGCTCGTTCCCGAAGCCCGCGGCGGCCCCTTCGTTTTTTGGGACGACCTTTCAAATGCCATAATTTGTTCCAGCAAAATGGGTTACGATGCGATCGAGATCTTCCCTCCCGGTCCAGAGGCGATCGATCACAACAGCCTGGCATCGATGCTCGACGGCGAAAACATGAAACTCGCTGCCCTCGGAACGGGAGCGGGGTGGGTCAAGCATCGCCTTCAACTGGCAGATTCTGACCCCGGCCAAAGGGCGCGCGCGATCGCATTTGTCCGCTCGATCATCGACATCGCCGGCGAGTTTGGCGCTCCGGCTATTATCGGATCGATGCAAGGTCGCCATGGAGACGGTGTTTCGCAGGAATCAGCCCTTGGCCACCTTCGCGATGCGCTTGCCGAACTGAGCGCGCACGCCCATCAGTACGGTTGTCCGCTGCTGTACGAACCGCTCAATCGCTACGAGACCAATCAGGCCAACCGAGTTTCGCAGGCCGTCCAATTGGTGGAGAGCGTAGGGGCGACCGCGAATGTGAAACTGCTGTGCGACCTCTTTCACATGAATATCGAGGAAAACGATATCGCAAGTGCCCTCATGTCCGTGGGTTCACACGTCGGTCACATTCATTTCGTCGACAGCAATCGTCGCGCCGTCGGAATGGGCCACCTCGATTTTCGTCCCATTGTGTCGGCTCTTCGGCAGATCGGATACGAAGGTTATCTCTCGGCCGAAGCGTTTCCGCTTCCAAACCCCGAAGCGGCTGCCGAACAAACGATGCTCGCGTTTCGGTACTGGCTTGGTTCGTCGCGACAGTAGAAGTGTGAACGACACGCGTGCATTCGATAAAGAATGGTCTGCTGCCGTGATTCGAAGGCAGGCTCGGCCCCTTTAAGCGGCATCATTGCTACGCAGTTTCCCTTTCGCCGCCCGCCGCTCGTCGAAAATCTTCCCCTCGCCGCCCCCTCGACTATACTTGCGCCCAGTCAAGGTGATCCAAACGGCAAGATCAATCCGGAACTTACCAGGATTTGGCGGTCTCAAAGACGGCGAGAACGTAGGTTTCGAGCACAATTGTTGGCGCGGTGGCGTTTAGACACGCGCCTCCTGCAAATTCCTTATCCCCGATTGACGACACAGCGAAGCCATGTTGCAAATGGTGCTCTTAACGGTCTTGGTAGCTCTGACCGTTTCCCTGCTGCTCGTTCCCATCGTGAGGGCCGTGTTTCTGAGGATTGGGCTAATTGATAAGCCCGACGCGGTGCGGAAGCTTCAGAAACAGGCGATCGCTCTGGGCGGCGGGCTTGCGATTTTTTGTTCGGTGTGCGTAACGTTTGCGGCGATTGTGCTGTGGGACCGCTATGATGGGGAGGGTCTGCTTGGTACGCTTGGGGGGCAGTGGCGAGTCCTTTTCGGGGCGGCCGGCTGCTTGATGCTGGTTGGGCTTGTCGACGACGCCTTCTCGCTTCGTGGTCGGCAGAAGCTCCTTCTACAGATCTTGATCGTGGTCGCGGTCGTGGGGTCGGGGACCGTGGTGAACGCGATTGGACTGTTCGGCTACGATATCCAGTTGGGCGTTTTGGCTTTCCCCTTGACCGTCGTTTGGTTGCTCGCTTCGATCAATGCACTCAACCTAATCGATGGCGCCGATGGGATGGCGTCGACGGCCGGCGCGGTGATCAGCGGTGGTCTGGCGATCATGTGTCTACAGACTGGCTCGCCTCTTGGGGCAGTTGTTGCTGCAGCGGTCTGTGGATCATTGCTCGGCTTTCTTTTTTTCAACCGTCCACCCGCCACGATCTACCTTGGCGACGCTGGCAGCATGACGATCGGGCTGTTCATCGGCGTGCTAGCGATCTGGGGATCGATTAAGGGTTCAACCGTTTTCTCCGTCGCACCGCTGCTAGCGCTTTCGGTGCCACTGTTTGACTCAGTGATCGCGATTCTCCGCCGCGTTCTTACCGGTCGCAGCATCTACGCTACCGATCGTGCTCATCTTCACCATCGGTTGCTCGACAAGTTTTCTCACCAATCGATGTTGGGAGTGGTTGCACTGATGTGTGCGACCACCAGTGCCGCGGCAATCGTGGCTCTTCAAACGGGACACCAGTGGGTGAGTGCAGCGGGTGCCATGGTGGTACTCGGGGGATTGGTGCTCACGAAGACTTTCGGCAGCGCCGAGCTGCGGATGCTCGCGTCTCGAACGACTCATTTCGGTCAGTCATTGCTTGTTCGAAACAGCCAAAGCGACGTGGCGGTTCATCAGAAGTGCGTTCACCTTCAGGGATGCCGACGTTGGGACGCGATCTGGCGATCTCTAATCGATTTTGCGGAAACGCGGAACCTTTCGAAAATCAAACTCGACCTATCGATCTCCTGGATGCAGGAGGGTTATCATGGTTCGTGGCGGCGGTCACGATTGCCGGAGCGGTTCAATCAGGTTGCTTTGCGGGTTCCAATTGTGGTGAACACGCATGTGGTCGGAACGCTTGAGGCGATGGGGGACGCCGAGCAGCCTGGGTTTTTGGACGCGTTCGAGCAGCTAATTGAGCGTATTCGTGACCTGACCCCCGAGGTGCAGTACCTGATATCGACGCCGCATTTGGCGGAGCTCGAATTCCGATCTGCGTTCGATTCTCAGGCGCACCCTGCAGGTTTGGATCCGGTTGGTGTAGGGCATTCGGGGAATGACCTTGGGGCACCGCAGGGACCTTTGGTTCCAGCCTTCTCACAAGCTGTGAGCCCTTCGGTCCGCTAATCCAGACCCCCTTCGGCGGGTAGCCACAACCGACCGCGCGAAGATGTTTGGGTTGTGGGAAGGTGTGGATTGAGAGCTCGCACCCAGCCATTGAACGGATTCTTCCCCATGCACCATGCTAGGCGAGTCGGTCAGTCCAACAAATGCCTGGGTGAGTACCTCAAGGCCCACGTGGACCAAGTCCACGGGTGCGAGCGTCAAAATGAGGCCAAACCATCGCGGGTCCAATAGCGTGGAAGAGCCATCAAGATAATGAGCTAGACCGTGGCGAATTCGTCGTACATGATTTTTTCTTGGCCAGCGGAGTCTGGCTTCATGGCTGCGGGACGCCCAGGGAAGGTACGTTGTGAATGGGGTGAGTGTCACCCAAGAGAACGAAGTCCGCGCCGATCCGAATCCAATGGCCGCAAAATCATGCCAATCCTTCAATCCGAACCTGATTGTTTTCCCGACAACGTGCTCCTTCAGGATGACATCGAGGCAACCTGGTGGGTTTGTTACACCCGATCTCGCCAGGAAAAGCAGTTGATGCGATCATTGCGGGAGGAGTCGGTCGCCTACTATGGCCCGATTATTCCGCGCCGTTACCGGTCGCCTTCCGGGCGGATTCGCGAATCGTTCCTTCCGCTATTCGCGAATTACGTCTTTGTTCGCGGCGATGAGATGGCGCGGTACCGAGCGGTCTGCAGCGGTTGCGTCTCGCGGACGTTGGAGGTGACCGACCCGCGACAGTTGGTGTGTGACCTTCGCCAGATTCAGTTGTTGATCCAGACGGGCGCGCCCCTGTCGCCCGAGGCGAGAATCGATGCCGGCGATCGGGTTCGCGTGAGGAGCGGCCAGTTCGCCGGCTTCGAAGGTCGCGTGATCCGCCGCCAACAGCACACCTGTCTGATCGTTGAAGTTCGCTTCATGAATCAGGGTGCGTCGGTCGTCCTGGACGATTGCCAACTCGAGATTCTCGACAAGGCGGTTCCATTCGCCGACGAGTGAGCGGCGATTGTTCACCCGACCTTCACCAATCGCCGAATTTTGTAGGCTATCGCTGATTTGACCCAAGCCAAAATTTCGTTGATCACGGGCATCACCGGTCAGGACGGGTCCTACCTAACGGAACTGCTCCTGGAAAAAGGTTACGTCGTCCACGGTTTGGTTCGCCGCAGCAGCACGATGGCGCGGAGTCGGATCGATCACTTGACCAACGACCCGTCGATTTATGGATCTCGGCTTTTTCTCCACTATGCCGACCTCGACGATACGACCACCATCCGAAGAATTTTGCTCAAGGTTGTGCCCGACGAGTTCTACCATCTCGCGGGACAGACGCATGTGGGGATCAGCTTTGACATCCCCGAGTCAACCTGCGAATTCACGGCGATGGGAACCCTACGGATTCTCGAGATCCTCCGTGACCTCCCGAAGCCGACGAAATTTCTTCACGTCGGCAGTAGCGAACTCTTTGGTCGACCGAGCCAGTCGCCTCAGGACGAGCAGACGCCTTTTCGTCCCGTGACCCCCTACGGTGTCGCCAAGGCCTTTGCGACTCAGATTGTGCAGGTCTATCGCGAGTCGCATCAGATGTTTGCGTGCAATGCGATCTGTTACAACCATGAGTCGCCCCGTCGAGGTGAGTCGTTTGTGACACGTAAAATCACCCGATCGGTTGCCAAAATCGCGGCCGGTCAAATCGATCACGTTTCCCTGGGAAACCTCGATGCGAGAAGAGACTGGGGGTACGCACCCGAGTATGTCATGGCAATGTGGCAGATGATGCAGCACGATCAGCCTGACGACTACATCCTGGCCACGGGCATCGACCACAGTGTTCGGGAGTTTCTCGAATTGGCATTTCGCGTGGTCGGGCTCGATTGGGAATCCTTCGTGCGGATCGACAAACGGTTCCATCGACCCCGAGAAGTTTTCCAGCTTTTGGGTAACCCAACCAAAGCGAGGGCATGCCTCGGTTGGGGTGCCAAGATCCAATTGCCGGAGTTGGTTGAACTCATGGTCAGACACGACCTCGCTCATTCGGGTATCCCGTCATGAGCCGCGGCAGTGAGGAAACCGTTGCCAAAAAGCGTGTGCTGTTCGTCAATCGATCGTACTGGCCTGACGCCGAAGCGACCGGACAACTATTGACCGATCTTTGCGAATCTCTCGTTGATCGCTTCGACGTATCGGTCCTCTGCGGCCAGCCAAACAGCAACCCTACCGGCGAAGCGTATCGAAAGGGCGGCACGCAGACCCGCCGTGGCGTGACCATTCACCGACTCAATCACACTCGGTTCGACAAGCGTGGGGGGTGGAGGCGGGCCGTCAACCTCGTCAGTTTCACTTTGGCCGCTCGCCGCTGGCTGCGAATGACCCGCGGTGGGCGTGGAGGAAGTGGGGGCGTCGGTCATTACGATGCGATCGTCTCGGAAACCGACCCATTCCTTCTCCCGATCGTCGTCGCGCCGCACGCGAAGCGCGTGGGCGCCGTCTTCATCGCGTACCTGCAGGACATCTACCCTGACATCGCGATTGGACTCGGAAAAGCGAAGCCGGGGTTTGTCACCGACCAGATTCGCGATTCTCTTCGGCAGGCTTATCAAACCGCCGAGCAATTGATCGTCCTCAGCCCGGCAATGCGAACTCAGTTGATCCGTTGGGGATTGCCGGCGGCGAAATTGTCGGTGATTCCCAACTGGGTCGACTGCGAAGCGATCCGACCGATCAAGCGGAACAACCCCTTTCGCGAGCGACACGGGTGGGCCGATTCGTTCATTGTGATGCATTCGGGAAATATGGGACTGTCCCAACGACTCGAATGCCTCGTGCAATGCGTTGACTCACACGCATTCCCCGCCCATGCGAAGCTTGTCCTCGTCGGCGGTGGCGCTGAAGAGGGGAGGCTTCGCGAACAAGCATCGCGTCTGGGACGACGCGCCGATGTTCATTTCCTTCCGTACCAGCCTCGTGAGAAACTATCCGAGAGTTTGTCGGCCGCCGACCTGCACGTGATTTCTGTTGATCCGCGAATCGGGGGATCGATGATGCCGAGCAAGCTCTATGGGATTTTGGCTTCCGCCACTCCCACTCTGGCCGTCGCGGACCCACAAAGTGATCTCTCGGCGGTGATCTCTGAGCATCGAATCGGTCGAGTCGCGCCCGTGCATGATCCGCATGGCATTGCACAGTGCATCGCCGAGATGGCTTCTTTGGAGGTTTCGGAGCAATCAGCGATGCAGCGGCGCGCGCGATCGCTCGCAGAGTCGCAGTACGATCGTTCGATCTGTGTTTCTCAATTTGCCGACGCATTGGGACGTTCGCTCATGACCGCGGGCACTCTCGAAGCTTACGAAGCGTCAGCGGGTTGACCGCCCGACTCGCGCGGGTCGCTTGCCATTTGTCCTTCCTCAATCAATCGCCTTGAACGTGCACGCTCGACTCATTGCCCTATCGATTTGGCCCGCAGCGGTCTTGATCGCGATCGCACCGGCGCTTGTCGCTGCGGATAGCGGAGGCGTTTTGCCTTGGACACAGTGGGCCGCGGCGGGCGTCGTGCTGGCGTGCCTCGTACTAGCCCTTCCGATCGCCGGGTCGGCTGAGCGTTTGGTCGGTCTGCGCGGCAATTCGATTGGGCTTTTGTTGATGGTCGCGGCATTGATGGGTGCGATGCAGTGTGTGCGTCTCCCACCCTCACTTCTCAGTCTGGTTGCCCCGGGGTCGACGGACGCCTTTCGCACGGCCCTCGCACCGCTCTCCCTCGTCGCTTCGGATGCGGGCACTATCGCAAATGCCGTGGATCCGATTTCGATTTCCACCTGGTTCACGCGAGGCTCATCGGCGCTGCTGGCTGTGTCGGCTGCGTTCGCGATCTTGGGTGCCCAGTTGTTCACGACTCGAGTCCGACTGGCGTGGCTGCTGATCGCTCTGGGATTGACCGGCGCGATTCAAGCCAGTTTTGGACTGGTTCAGTTCATCATCGACGGCAATCGAACGGTTTGGGGCATCCAGAGTTATTTTGGTGGAGCACCGTTCGGCTCGTTCATCAACCGGAACAACGCGGCAGTGATGCTCAATTTGGGCGTGGCGGCCAGTCTCGGGTTGATCGCATGGCGATTGGCGGCGCTCACCGGGGCGGTCTTGAATGAGGATGACTTTCCGGCCAGTGAATTGCTCGACGTTGTCTTTGATCGATCGGCCATGCTTGGGATCGTCTCGGCCACTCTGTGCGTCGCAGGCCTGCTCGCGTGTGGCTCTCGCGGTGGACTCATTGGGGCGATTGCGGGTTTGCTTCTCGCCTTGGGATTGATTCAGTCGATTCATCGGGGACGCGGGGTGCTTGGTAGCCTTCTCGGCCTCGGACTGATGGCCGCGATTCTGCTGATCAATTTTGAGCTACCGTTCAAATCCGTTGATCGATTGAGCGAAACCTCCGATGCCTGGATGGCGGACAGCGTCATCGAGGATGGTCGTTTGGAGCATTGGCGCGATGGCTGGACGACCGCCATGGCCCAGCCGGCCGTTGGCTGGGGGCTCGGCACTTATCGTTATGCCTACCTCCCGTTTCAACGATTCAGCGGCGGGACCTGGTTCGTCAACGCGGACAATCTCTGGCTCGAGTGGTTCGTCGAGACGGGCGTGATAGGAATGGGCCTCGTGGCGATTGCGGGGATCGCGATCATCCTGGCTTTGCGTCGACTGGCGCCAAGCCCCGACCCAATCGATCACGGGCTTTCGATTGCCGGTTGGTACGCGCTTGGCTCGATGGCTGTCAGCCAATTCTTCGACTTCGGCCTGCGGATCCCAGCCAATTCGTTTGCCGCGGCACTTCTATTGGGTGCGCTGGTGGCCCGCGCCGCGAGCATTGGTGACATGACCGAACCGCCGAGCCGCCGCCGCCGCCGAACCCACGAGCTCGAATCGGCGATTCAGCCGAAAAGGCCTGAGAATGTGGGTAGGTCGTATTGGGTCCGCACCCCGATATGCAATGTTCTTGTACTTGCCACCGCGATCTTGGCGGTCGGGATTGCCATCAAGCATCTCCATGGCCGCGCGATGAGTGA
Organism: Pirellulaceae bacterium; assembly: GCA_041748895.1. GTDB lineage: Bacteria > Planctomycetota > Planctomycetia > Pirellulales > Pirellulaceae > UBA6163. The sequence goes on along the minus strand of JBGTCJ010000644.1, from coordinate 9,298 downwards.
TCATGCGGTTCGATTGGCAAGGTTCATTCCTCGCGCCGAACAGCTTGACCCAGCGGCCACCGAACGATTGATCGAAAGGCTCGAGGGTCACCTTTCCGAGCATCGGGATGATCACGCCGCCTGGATCGCCGTTTCTCGGTTGCGCGTCGATCTGGCCCGCTATCGTGCGATCGCGGTGGCGATCGTTGACCCGACCGATCCGCAGTGGGTCTCAGCGTACCGATTGACTTCGCCGCGCTCGCTGCGATCGGTTTGGCACAAGCGATTGATCGAGATTGACCGTCTCGAGGATCCCCCACCCTTGTTTCCCGATAGTCAGAATTCGGAGTCGTTGCTTGACCTCGTTGGGGACGAAGAAGCCCAGATCAGGAGTCGAGACGAACGCTTACGGTTCGGTGAAGCCCTCTCCCATGCCCGTTCCAATGCGGTTGCCGCGTTGGTTGCCAGTCCCCAATCGGACCAAGCGACGCTCGAGCTTGTGAAACTTGATTTTGCGGGCGGCGATCCAAGACAGACCGAAGCGCTGCTGGCCAACGCGGCGAGGCTCCGCAGTCGCAACAGCAACACTTTGCGATCAATTGGTGATTTGGCTGCCCAATCTCAGGCCTGGACGTTGGCCGCCGAATCTTGGCGGCGAGCGATTACGCTCTCTCCGAGTATTTCCCATGCGATCCTGACATCGGTTGATAAGAACTCGCCATTGACGGCGGATCAGATCGTTCCCGACGAGCCCGCCGCGATGGCTGTAGCGGCAACGCTCGAGCTCACCCGCGAGCGCCCAAGCGTTGGCCTCCTGACGCGGGCTCTCGAGGTGTTTCGCCAGTCGATGCCCGAGGATCGAGGGGAGAAAGTGACGCGGCTTCGGCTAATCGCCAGAATCCTCACGAAACGCGACCAACCCGCGCAAGCTGCTCAAGCTCTGGCGGATGCCATCGCCCTGACACCCGGCGATACCGAAACCCGATATCAGTATGTCGTCGCACTGAAGGCAGCGGGAAACATTCCCGAGGCGCGTCGGCAGGCACGCACGGGTCGGCAACTCGCGCCTCAAGACCCGCGGTTTGACCAATTGATTGCTCAGATGGCCGAGATCGTCGGCGAATCGAACTAGTGCGGCACGGATCATCGCAACCCCCAAGACCCCTCGCGATCCCTTGATTTCCATTATCGGCCTCGGTTACGTCGGTCTCCCGCTGGCACTTCAATTCGCCCGATGCCGTGTCAACGTGCTCGGGCTCGACATCGATCCGGTTAAGGTCGATGCGATCAACGCGGGTGAGTCGTACATTCACCACATCCCCGCTGAGGCCATCGCGATCGAGAGGGCCGCGGGGCGATTGTCAGCAAGCACTGACTTTTCGCTCATCGCGACGTGCCGAGCGGTCATCATTTGCGTGCCGACGCCACTGAGTCGCAATCGCGAGCCCGATATTTCGTTTATCCTCCGAACCGCCGAGACGATTGCTCCTTTTCTTCAAAAGGGAACGCTCGTCGTGCTCGAATCGACTACCTATCCCGGAACCACCGACGAGCCGCTGCGACAAACGCTCGAGGCGGGTTCGGGTCTCACCGCCGGCATCGATTTTCACCTCGCATTTTCGCCCGAGCGTGAGGATCCGGGTAATCCTGCTAGCCAAGTGGCGACGATTCCTAAGGTCGTTGGAGGATTGACGAAGGCCTGTCTCGAAGAAGCGACCGCGCTCTACGCGCAGGCGGTCCAAACGGTCGTTCCCGTCAGCAGTTGTCGCGCGGCCGAAGCCACGAAACTACTCGAAAACATTTTCCGAAGTGTCAACATCGCCCTCGTCAACGAACTGAAGCTCGTCTTCACGGCCATGGGACTTGATATTTGGGAAGTGATCGAAGCAGCCAAGACCAAACCGTTCGGCTACATGCCGTTCTATCCCGGACCAGGACTTGGCGGTCACTGCATTCCGATCGACCCGTTTTACCTCACCTGGAAAGCACGGGAGTACGGTCAAGCCACCCGATTCATCGAACTGGCCGGTGAAATCAACACGTCGATGCCGCGGCACGTCGTCAATCGTGTTGCCGAGGCACTCAATGGCGTCAAGAAGCCGATCAACGGGAGCAAAATCCTGCTCGTCGGACTCGCCTACAAAGCGAATGTCGATGACGACCGAGAGTCTCCGGGTTATGTGCTGATGGAGATGCTTCGATCGGCCGGCGGCGACGTCGCCTACTACGATCCCTACATCCCCGTGATTCGGCCGAGCCGTGAACACGCTCACTGGGCAGGCACGCGATCGGTTGCCTGGAACCGAGAAGCGATCGAGAGTTTCGATGCGGCCTTGATCGCGACGGCGCATGCTTGCGTGGATTACCGGCAATTGGTCGAGTGGTCACGGTTGGTGATCGACACGAGAAACGCCACCCGAGATTTCCGCACGTCAGGTCGAGTCGTGAATGCCTAACCGGTCAGCGCCACATGGCAACGCAACGGCGCAAGCCGTGCGGCCTCCGGGGCACGTGGCGATGGCACCCGGCTCGGATCCAAGAGTGTGCTCGCCGCACCTCACTGGCGTTTCCCGCACATCCATTCAACGTCCACTCTCCTTCATCAAAAACTCGCCAATCGTCCGGTTCCCAAATCGGATGAGATGATCAAGATTGGTCCTCACGATTGCCGTTCTGATCGTTTTTCGCCAGAAGTGCCACAGTGTTCCGTACGGAGAACTCGGTCACCCAGAGGAACGAAGTCCGCGCCGCGTGAGCCAGTGCACCCGAACTTCGTGATCTCTTGAAAAGCCTTTCCACCAAAGCCGTGATTCTTGCCGGAGGACTGGGGACCCGAATCTCCGAGGAGACGCACCTTAAGCCCAAGCCGATGATTGAGATCGGTGGGCGTCCGATTCTTTGGCATATCATGAAAATTTTTTCGGCTCATGGGGTCAACAACTTCATCATTTGCGCCGGATACCGAGGGTACGTGATCAAGGAGTATTTCGCGAACTATTTCCTTCACATGTCCGACGTGACGTTCGACATGTCACAAAACACGATGGAAGTTCACGCCCGCAACGCCGAACCGTGGCGAGTCACAATCGTCGATACCGGTGACGAAACCATGACCGGCGGACGCCTGGCCAAAGTTCATCAATACCTCAACGACGAAAGCTTTTGTTTTACCTATGGTGACGGTGTAGGTGATGTCGACATCACGGCATTGCTTCGCTTCCACCGCGAGTCAGGAAAATTGGCAACGCTGACGGCCGTCCAGCCTCCGGGGCGATACGGTTCGCTTCGCTTTGACGCTCAGCATCCTGATCAGGTCACCGACTTTCAAGAGAAACCGACGGGAGACGGCGGTTGGATCAACGGCGGGTTTTTTGTGCTCGAGCCCAAAGCTCTGCAGTACATTTCCGAAGGTGAGATGACGGTATGGGAACGCACTCCGCTCGAGCGACTCGCGACCGACGAACAACTCATCGCCTATCGCCATCACGGGTTTTGGCGACCGATGGATACCCTCCGGGACAAGAACGAACTCGAAACGTTGTGGTCCGGCGGCAACGCCCCTTGGAAAATCTGGTAGCGACCGGGAAAATCTGGTAGCGTCCGTACCACGATTCCAATAACTGATGTTTCAAGGTATTTACGCTGGTCGCCGCGCGCTCGTTACCGGACACACCGGCTTCAAGGGAAGTTGGCTGTGTGAGTGGCTGCTTTCGCTCGGCGCCGAAGTTCAGGGGTTGGCACTTGATCCCGAGCCACACGAACGGCTCTTCGACCAACTCGAACTGAGCACGCGAATCAGCTCCGACACTCGCGCCGACATTCGCGACCTAGCTGCGGTCGAGGCGGTTCTGGACTCGACAAGGCCCGAAGTCGTTTTCCACCTCGCGGCGCAGCCATTGGTCCGTCGGTCATTCGCGGAGCCGGTTCTCACGTTTGAGACCAATGTAATGGGAACGGTGAACGTCCTGGAAGCGATTCGAACCCGCGATTTGGCCTGCAGCGTGATCGTCGTTACCACCGACAAATGCTACGAGAATCGCGAATGGGTTCACGCCTACCGCGAAGACGATCCGATGGGTGGCTACGATCCGTACAGCGCTTCGAAGGCGTGTACTGAACTGGTCGTCAACGCGTACCGCCGATCATTTTTCAGTGTCGATTCCTCGGTACACTTGGCATCCGCCCGCGCCGGTAACGTGATCGGCGGTGGTGATTGGGCTTGCGACCGGATCGTTCCCGACACCTTTCGCGCCATCTTTGCCGGACAACCGGTTGGCGTTCGCAACAGACGGTCGACCCGTCCTTGGCAGCACGTCCTCGAGCCATTGTCCGGCTACCTATGGTTGGCAGCTCGACTCCATCAACGCGGCGGCTCAGACGGCACACCCGATGACCTTCGTACCGCTTTCAATTTTGGTCCCGCTTTGACTAGCAACCGGACGGTCGCCGAGTTGGTCGAAGAAGTCCTGAAATGTGTCGACGGAACATGGATCGATCGATCCGATCCCGCTGCGCCGCACGAAGCCGGCCGACTCAATTTGGCGACCGACAAAGCATTTCACTTGCTCGATTGGGAACCCACATGGAATTTCGTTGAGACGGTTCGCCAGACCGTTTCTTGGTACCTCGAGGATCATCGTGGTGGAGATCCGATCGAAAGGACCCGACTTCAAATCGCCAGCTTTGAGAAAGCCTCGCGATCCGCATGGAGCCGCTCGTGACGCTCGATCAGCTACGATCGGAAATTCTTCGGATGACCCGCGAGTATTCGAGGTTGGCGCACCGACAGAATCGACCAGCCAATGATTCTTTCGAGCCCGAATTCATCCCCGGCGAGACGACCATTCCCTATGCCGGGCGAGTCTTCACCGAAGATGAGGTCGAAGCGGCGGTGGCCAGCACGCTCGATTTTTGGCTGACGCTGGGGGCCGAAGGCGAGAGGTTCGAAAAAGGCTTGGCCGACTTTCTGGGGGTACGTCGGTCGCTGGTTGTTAACTCGGGGTCGAGCGCCAACCTGTTGGCGATCTCAGCGCTGACCAGCCACAAATTGCCAAAAGACCGTCGGATCGGGCCTGGCGACGAAGTGATTACGGTCGCCGCCGGGTTTCCCACGACGGTGGCGCCAATCATCCAGATTGGGGCAACCGCCGTTTTCATCGATGCCGACCCGATCACGGGCAATGCACGTTGTGAAATGCTCGAAGACGCCTACGTCCCTGGCAAAACCAAAGCGGTGATGATGGCCCACGCACTGGGCAATCCGTTCGACCTGGCGACGACGCTCCAGTTCTGTCATGACCACAACCTCTGGCTGATTGAAGACAACTGCGACGCGCTGGGTTGCCGCTACACATTGCCTTCATCGCACGCGCTTCACGCTGAATTTTCGCGCCGGCACGGGCGTTTGGCGGCGGCTGAATCCCTCGAGCAAGATCAGACAATCGATCGCGAATCTTCTGCTCGACTCGCTCGCGGACCTGAATCGCATGCATCCGACCTGACGGGTCAAGCCGACCGACCAGTCACCCAGTACACCGGCTCGTGGGGCGATTTATCCACACAGAGCTTCTATCCGCCCCATCACCTCACCATGGGGGAAGGCGGGGCGGTCAACATCGTTCGCCAAGCCGCGCTCAAGGTGCTTGTAGAGAGCTTTCGTGATTGGGGCCGTGACTGCTGGTGTGCTTCGGGTAAAGACAATACCTGCAACAAACGATTTGCGTGGCAACTTGGCGAATTGCCCGAGGGCTACGACCACAAATACATCTACAGTCACCTCGGCTACAACCTCAAGCCTCTCGATCCCCAAGCGGCGATTGGTAGCGAGCAGCTCAAAAAACTTCCCGAGTTCATTGAAGCCCGAAAGAGAAACTGGCAGACACTCCGCGTCGGGCTCGCCGACCTTGAAGATCGGATCGAATTCGCACTACCCACCCACGCCACCGCGTGGAATCACGACGGAGGTTTTGAGTGGGATACCAGCGGGTGTCGGACGGAGTGTTCTTGGTTCGGATTCAAGATGTCGGTCAAGCCCAGTGCATCGTTCACCAGAACGCAGTTGGCGCAGTTTCTCGACGAGAGAAAGATCGGTAACCGAATGTTTTTTGGTGGCAACCTGCTCAGACAACCGGCTCTCGTGCAGTGTCGACGAGACCATCCCCGATCGATCCGTGTGATCGGAGACCTTGCCGGCGCCGATGCGATCATGAACCACACGATCTTTATCGGCACGTACCCTGGGCTTACCGATGAGATGCTCGACTACATCGTGCACTCCCTCCACGATTTCGCGAGCCGTAGTTTGTCACCGTGCCGCTGAAGCTGTTCGTGACCGGCGCTTCTGGGTTCATCGGCTCCCATTTTGTCGAACAGGCGATGCTCGCGGGCCATCAAGTGGTGGGACTTCGTCGGTCGCCCGAAAGTAAACCGCGAATACCGCTGACGCGGGACCCGACTTGGGTCGATAAACGCTTGAATGACCTAACCTCAACAGACTTTTGCGGTGCGGACTGTTTGGTGCACCTTGCCGCCGCGGGGGTGAGCCAAACCGCTTCATGGGATTGCCTTTTCAGAACCAATGTCACCGATTCGCTCGATTGTTGGCTTCGGGCCGTCGAAAGTGGTGTCTCTCGTTTTGTCATTTGTGGATCGTGCTTCGAGTACGGTCGGTCGGGCAACCGTTTTGAGTTCATTCCGCCGGACGCGCCACTCGAGCCGGTTACACCCTACGCGGCATCCAAAGCAGCAGCCTCCATGGCCGCGTTGGCGATGGCGGCGGATCGAAAGGTGTGCGTGCAAATCGCGCGTCCGTTTCACGTGTTTGGCGAGGGAGAATCAGAAAATCGTCTTTGGCCCTCGCTTCGACGCGCCGCGTTGGCGGGTAAAGATTTTGCACTCACACCGGGCGAGCAAGTGAGGGATTTCATCCAGGTATCGGATGTCGCCAGGCGGTTGTTGGAAATATGCCATTGCGACACGTTGGACCGAGGTACATCCACGATTGAGAACCTGGGCACCGGAAAGCCGCAGACGGTCCTTGAATTCTGCCAACAATGGTGGCGGTTCTGGAGAGCATCGGGAAATCTATTGGTGGGTCAAATTGCCTATCGCGACGACGAGGTGATGAGATACGTGCCGACGACGAACGCGTGAATTTATCCGCAAGGCGATCTCGATGAACCTCGTTGAAAAATGCCTCTACGGAGGCTCGGGGCTTACGCAGCGGATTCACCAACGCCCGGCGTGCCCCGCCTGCGGTGCTAAAAGCCGGCGCGTCGTCGACCGAAAATGGTTCCACACGCTCAATGAATGCGCGGGCTGCGGGCTGCGTTATCGCTATCCGAGAGAATCCGCAGGTGTGATGAAGCGATTTTATCAATCGAAGTACCGGCAATCAGGGCTCACCACCGATCTCCCATCCACCTCCGAACTCGCGCAGCTGTTGGAGAATTCATTTCGCGGGACACGACAGGATGCGTCTCGTGTCATAAAGTTATTCGGTCTTCTGGGAATATCGCCGGGAAGCACGATCCTCGATTTCGGTGCGTCGTGGGGCTACACGACCTGGCAACTTTCCAATGCGGGATATCGCTCGACCGCCTTCGAAATTTCTCAGCCGCGTGCGGAATATGCAAAACGCTTGGGGCTCGTGGTCGAGACCGATCTTTCAAGCGTGGGGGGTGACTTTGACGCCGTTTTTAGCAGTCACGTTTTGGAGCACGTCCCAAACCCACTTGAGACCTTAAACAAAATGGCTGAATTGACTCGTCCCGGTGGGCATGTCATCGCATTCACCCCAAACGGAAGCGCTGATGCCCAAAAGGAAAACCCTCTCGCCTATCACGCTCATTGGGGAAAAGTTCACCCCGTGCTGCTGACCACGCGTTTCTGCAAGGGATTAAATCAGTTTTCCAGCATCCACGTTTCATCGTCCGACCTTTTTAGAGAGGTCGATTTCGAAAGCGACAAACATTTTAAGAATCCGACGCAGCAGTTCCAAGAATTGTTGCTTGTCGCGTTCAAAGCCGCCTCGACGGGTCAAAGCCAAGGGCGTTGCGATCCCGTTGCCACGTAAGTCTGATTTAGGTCAGCGCGGTCCAAATCAGCACCCGTGTCACTAAGTATTTGCATCCCAACGTACAATCGCTGCGCTGCGCTGACCGCACTTTTGCAGTCACTATGCACCGAAGTAGCCTTTCACGATTTGTCCGCGGAAATCGTGGTTTCCGACAACGCATCGACCGACCACACCGCTGACGTCGTTGCCGACTACCAGAGTCGTTATCCGCGGATCCACTACTTCCGGAACGACAGGAACCTTGGCGGCACCGAAAATTTCCATCTCGCCATAGGCCGAGCCAGCACGACGCACTGTTGGCTTCTGGGCGATGATTCGCTGATTTATCCGGGCGCGATCCGGCACGTGACGGAACTTCTTTCGCAATCGCCAACGACTTCACTGATCTTTCTTGGGGGCAACAACCAACCGCGGTCAAAGCCGGCCTACTTGCGCAGGCAGCACGAGCTTCACGGACAAAGCTTTGAGATCGACGACCGGTCAAAGTTTCTTTCATCGACGAGCATGCAGGATCTTGGGTGCATCAGCGCGCTAGTGGTCGATCGGCGGGCCTGGAATCGCACGAGCTACAGTCAGTTGCCGTCTGCGTTCATCTACCCGCAAATTCATAGCGTGTTGGAATTGCTCGCCGCTGGGGGCACCTGCCTTTACACGCACCGTTTATGTTTTCTGTCGACGCGAGCCAACGACGATCACAATGTCTGGTATCTCGACCGGGCGCCGCTCTCTGTCGTTCTCGAATGGCCCTGGTTGCAGAGGCGCGCAACCGTTCTGGGATTTGTCGATAATCGCCAAGGTTTTTTTGCCCGCCGAATCCTATGGAAATTACACCAATCGATGGTGATCGCCGGTTTCCACCCTCACTTTCAAAAAACGTATCGAGACATTGTCGCCGTGCAGCAGAGTGTGGGAACGGGATTCCTTTTGCGACTGATCTTTCTACTCGCCCCACTTCTGCGTCCGCTGGTGAGAAGGTGGAACCCACGACGGTTTGACACCGTGGGGCTCGAAACGGCGCAGTTGGAATACAACGGTTTGCCATTTCCTGTTGTGTTGGGTCACGCTGAAAATTCACCGGTCGGTCGTTAACGGTCGTGTCGGGAACGCGACGACGGTTGATTCGGGGGTTGAGCGCGATGGCCGCATCGCAGGGTCTCAACGTCGTGACGCAATTGGCGAGCGTCCCGATATATTTGACGGTTTGGGGAACGCACCTTTACGGCGACTGGTTGCTGCTCACGT
>JBGTCJ010000643.1:0-5975 GCA_041748895.1 Pirellulaceae bacterium | reverse complement strand
ACGTGCGTTCGAGCATCCAACGAGCCATCGTGCTCTTGATCAACAAGTTGGCGAACCAGGGGAACCGCGAGGCGGCCGCCGAGATCTGATCGACACGGCTCGCTAACAGATCCGATAGCGGTAGGCCATTGGTCGCGACGTACTGGGCCTTGATCTCGGTCACGATCTTCGGGATGTCGACCGATGCGGGGCACTCCAAACGACACTGGTGACAGCCGAAGCAAAGGTCGGCGATCTCCTTTGCGCGGTCAAGTGCGAGATCGTTCGGATCGAGTTCACCCGTCAGAACGGCTCGGAGGAGGTTGGCTTTGGCCCGTGGTGAAGCCTCCTCCGACCCGATGACGCGGAACATCGGACATTGGCGCTGGTCCGGCGCCGTGGTGCGGCAGCGTCCGCAACCGTTGCAGGCCCGCACGGCTTGTTCGATCGACCGCCCCTCGCCCCAGAGCTGGACGATTGGCAGTTTCCGTTCGGGTTGACCAGTCGATTCGGCGTGAATGACTTCCGCCGGACTTGCCGCGATCATTTCCCTGTCACCCTTCACGACGCGAATCTGTGTCGCCACGCTGCGCAGGTGTTGGTCGCATCGGTAGGCCGTGTCGCTGGCGAGCTTCCCCGGATTCATCAATCCTTTGGGGTCGAACAGCTGTTTGAGCTGCCGCACGGCAGGCCAGAGGTCACCGAGCTGTCGCTGCTGCAGGTAGGATCGACTCAGCCCTGCGCCATGCTCCGCGCCGACCGAGCCACCGTGCCGCCAAACGACCTCGGCAATCTCAAGGCTTAGCGGCAACAGGATGCGGCGATCCTGCTCGCTCGCCAAGTTAAGAAACGGACGAAGCTGCAACTGGCCGTGACCAGCGTGGGCAAACACCGTCGCCGTCACGTGATAACGCTTCAAGACGTCTTGAACGTCCGTGAGCACACTGGGAAGCGTTTTGGGTGGAACGATCACGTCCTCGACCACGGGGATCGGTCCCTGTTCGCCTCGGACGCGATAAAGACGCGGGATCACCTGCCGCGACAAAGCCCAAAACAAATCGCGTTGGTGCCGATCGACCGTGGTGGTCGACGCGAACGCGAGCTTCTCGGTCTGGCAAAGTCGTTCCTCGAGCGCCTGCAGGCGGCTGCGTAGATCTCCGAGCGAATCCGCCTGCAACTCGACCAATACCATCGCTTCGGCATCACGAGGAAGGATCCGTGCGAAAGCCGGTTCACTTTCGCGAGCAATCTCTAGTAGCCGGCGATCCATCAGATCGCAGGCGACAACTTGATGCCCGACCGCCGCCACCGCTCCCCTCGCCGCCGAATCGAGTCGATGGAAGAACAGTAGCGCCACGCCACGATAGGCCGCGAGCGGTTCGGTCGAGATCGTCGCTTCGGTGATGATGCCGAGCGTCCCTTGGCTGCCCGTGACCAACCGCGCCAGGTTGACGAGTCCATCGGGCTCGATCACGTCATCCAGTCGCAAGCCGTTTCCGACCAAGCGATCGACGTGGTAGCGACGAATCGGTGACTCGTGAGTCGAAATGATCTGCTGCACGCCCCGCGCCAGCCGACCGGCAACCGAATCCTCGCTCACCGAGTGCCGCGATAACTCGACCAGTTCGCCGCTCGGCAAGACCATTTCCACCGCGCGAACGGTTTGTCGTGCCGATCCGCTACGCAGGTAATGGCTCCCCGAAGTGTTGACCGAGAGCACACTTCCCATCGTCGTGACGCTGCGAGTCGAGGGGTCCGGCCCATAAATCCGCCCGCGATTGGCAAGATCGCGATTGAGCGCCGCCAAAACCACCCCGGCTTGAACCCGAACGGCATGCTCATCGCTTGCATCACCCTGTCGATCCGAGCCGGATGACGGCGGCGCGTCCTTCCCATCCGATGGCGACCAGCGCCTCCAACGACGCATGTACCGGGAGAGATCAATCACCAACCCTCCGCCGAGCGATTCGCCGGCGACACCGCTTCCGGCGCCACGAGGGTGCACGGAAAGCCCGTGTTCATGAGCGTAGCCCAAGCATACGGCGACGTCGGCGGCGAGACGGGGGCGGACGACGCCAAGCGGGCGGATCTGATAGATGCTCGCATCGCTGGCGTAGAGCTGTGTCGTCAAGGGATCGCAGAAAACGTCACCCTGGATCACACCGCGGAGATCGTCTTCAATGCGTTTTCGTTCCGGTTCCATGCAAGCTATTTCGACCGGAGCCCGGCCAAGCGTCAAGCCGCTGGTGCCCGAGGAAAGACCTTAGGACGACTTTATTGGCGACTTACTTGCCGCGATTGATCAATTCCATCACTTCGGCACGACTCTTCGGATCATCTCGAAAGACACCCCGCATCGACGAAGTGATGCAGAGGCTCCCGGGCTTCTTCAACCCGCGAATCGTCATGCAGGAATGGGTCGCCTCGAGTACGACCGCGACACCTCGAGTGCCGAGCCTTTGCTCCATGTGGTCGGCGATCATCTGCGTCATCCGCTCTTGCACCTGAGGGCGCCGAGCCACTTCGTCGACCAAACGGCCGAGTTTGCTGAGCCCCACGACCGAACCACTGGGGAGATAAGCGATGTGCGCGAGACCCGTGAACGGAAGCAAGTGGTGCTCGCACATGCTGCAGAAACTGATATCCCGCACAAGCACGATTTCGTCGTAGGTTTCGGGGAAGACCTTCGCCAAATGGCGGCCCGCATCGTACTTCAGTCCGGCAAACATCTCGGCGTACATGCGGGACACTCGAGCGGGGGTTTCGAGCAGTCCCTCTCGATCCGGGTCCTCGCCAACGGCCTCGAGGATCTCCCTGACGGCAGCTTCGATACGCTTGAGATCCACCCCATCGGTTCGGGGGGCATTTTTATCGATGAACATCGGCGGCAGCGGACCTGACGTGGTGACTTTCGTCGTACCCCCGCCGGCGGGCCGACCCGCCGCGTTTGAACTCGGGGCATGCGACTGCGTGCCGGCATGTCCGGCCGACCCCGCAGATCCGCAGGCGGGTGACTGACAGCTGGCGGCCGTTGAAGCGGTCGCTTCCATATCGAAATCCTTGAGGTCGGTGTGGCAAGAAGGCGTCGATAATCCTATCCGCTGGTCTAGGGGCGACAACCAACGGTTGCCACAAAAGGTCGATCGGTCACTCGCGAGAGGGGTCAATCAATTTTCGCTGAAGCGAGGCGGAAAGTCCTCGATTTCGCCCGGCGACGCGGCGTCCCGGCCGAGGTGGTCGATTCGTTCGCGCAGCCACTGAATCAGCAGTTTTGTCCGCCGCCGGACCATCGGCTCGGCCAACAGCGTCAACTTCTGCTCCATCGAGAAGTCGACGGTGTGCGCGATCAGATCCGTCAGCATCCCGAGTTCGAGTTCGATCGAAAGCAGGTTTCGCAGCCCCTCCTGGACAATCATGACTTTGGGCAGCAGCAGGGCGAATTGATCGAGCAGTTCGCCGCGAAGCTCGCTGGTGGATCCCTCCGCCGGATCACCGTAGCCGTCGTTGAGCACAGCCACTTCGGCCTCGCGAAACGGCGCGGGGGTGTCGAGTTCCCGGGTGATCAGCGCTCGTCGCGCCCCGACGAGCACGACGTTGTGCGTGCCGTCGGGCAAGGCGGTGTGCGTCACGACCTTTCCGATGCAAACCTGTGGGTGGAGCGTAGGCGAGGGCAGGGCCGCGTCCTCCAAGCCACCGCAGAGCGTCGCCATCGTGATCAGGCCATCGGTTGCCAGGGCCCGCTCGAGCATCGCGCAGTACCGGGGCTCGAAAAGGTGCAAGCCCTGCATGGCGTGGGGCAACAAAACCAGGCCCGGCAGCGGGAACAATCGAACCCGGCCGTCAAAGTCATCAGGCAGTCGTGTGGCGTCATCGTGGTCGGGCATCGGTTTCTCGTCGCTTCATCGTCGTTTCGTCGTGTACTCATCATAGCGCACTCGCTAGTTGACAGAACCGTCCTGGACGGCTGACAATTTTTCGTCGGGACGTCCAGCGGTCGGCACCAGTCGGTGGTCGCTGCGCCGACCCAGCGGCGGGCCACGTCACAGCACTCTCTCTCGGGCGACCTCATGATCCTTTCTGGCGAAGAGATTCGTCGTCACTTGGGCGAAAAAATCGTGATCGACCCGTTTCGCGATGAACGGATCAATCCCAACAGTTACAACCTTTCGCTGCACAACGAATTGTTGGTTTATGAGGAAGTGGTGCTGGACGCCGCAGCGCCCAATCGCTTTCGCCGTGTGCCGATTCCCAACGACGGAATCACTCTCCATCCGGGGCAACTTTACCTCGGCCGCACGAGCGAACGGACCGAGAGCCACGGGTATGTCCCGAGACTTCAGGGACGAAGCTCACTCTCGAGATTGGGGCTGTTCATCAACCCCGGTGGGAGTCTGGGATCGGTCGGCTATTGCGGCACGTGGACTCTGGAAATGTTTGTCCTTCAACCCGTGCGGATCTATCCCGGGATGCAAGTCTGCCAGATTTACTTTCACGAGCTCTGCGGCGAAATCGGCGATCACGCCCGCGGCAAGTATCAGGACAGTCTCGACATCCTGCCGAGTCAGATGTATCTCGAATTCGGTGAATCCAAGGCAAACCAGCAGCTGGAACTGAGTTTCGATTCGCTGCTCAAATCGTCGCCCTGATCGGCAGGCCCCTCGAGACGGAGTTCCTCGTGATCGAGAACCGCTCGAAGGTCGCTACATGACGGAGAAGTAGTTGTCGACGGCGAAGTCGAAATACTCGTTCCGCAATTCGATCGGCAAGTTGTTGTAGAGACAGTAGTTGCGAACCTGAAGCAGTAAGTCTCGTGGCTGGCAGTTTCGAAACGGACGATTCACCGGTAGGTAGTGCGTGCGAATCAGGTAGTCGATCGCATCGGGGTCGTGGGCAATCTTGGTGACCCCGCACATGATCTCGAACAGTTTGCGGAAATCCTCTTCCGACGGATTGAGGACCTCGATTTTGTACGGAATTCGCCTCAGGAAGGCGTCGTCGACCAAGTCCCTCGGCTCGAGATTGGTGCTGAAGATCACGAGCTGATCGAAGGGAACTTGGATCTTTTTGCCGCCGCTCATGTTGAGGAAGTCGTAGCGTTTTTCGAGCGGGACGATCCAGCGGTTGAGCAGTTGGTCGACGCTCATTTTCTGGCGGCCGAAGTCGTCGATCACCAACGTGCCGCAATTGCTCTTCATTTGCAGCGGTGCCTCGTTGATGTTGCTCTCGGCATTTCGCTGGACCTCGAGCATGTCCATGGTCAGTTCGCCACCGGCGATCAGTGTCGGCCGCTTGATCCTCACCCATCGTTTGTCAAAACCGGCAACATCGAGCAGACCGCCGCTGATCTCGGGCATCGCCAACTCGTGATTCATTGGGTCGAACACGCGGAGGATCTCCCCGTCGATGTCGATCGCCCGCGGGATCCAGATGTAGTGTCCGAAGGCGCGGGTGACCCTTTCGGCGATGCTCGTTTTGCCGTTCCCCGGGAATCCGAATAAGAACATCCCACGTCCACTGTTGACCGCCGGGCCCAGCTTTTCGAGCATTTGGGCGTTGATCAGGAGGTCGGAAAACGCCGCGAGCATGTCCTCGCGTTTGGGATGTTGCCCTTCGACGCTCTGCAGCTTGACGCTCGCGATGTAGTCATTGAGTCGCACCGGGCAGGACCCGTAATAGGTCGTCTCGCGGTTGGCGCTGCGTGCGCAGTTGCGGCCGTACTCGGTGAGAACGTAGACGTAGTCATTGGTCGCGGTCGAGTTCTTGTAAGCGACCTGCTGCTCCATCTTCAGTTGAGTGAGGGTCGGCTCGACCATCCGGTAGGGCAGCTTCAGTTGGTCGGCGATCTGTTTCCCTTCGGCCTCACCGATGCTGAGCAAGTAGCGAAACACGATCCCTTGGAGCTGCATGTCGTTGATGCCTGCGGCTTCGAGCGACAGCGGCTCGATGGGTCGCCAAGGCTCGTCGCGGCTGGGAACAAACCCCGGCGGACCGGCGAC
>JBGTCJ010000642.1:0-6880 GCA_041748895.1 Pirellulaceae bacterium | reverse complement strand
TTGGCGGTCTCGACCATCTGTATCTCCACCGAGGCGATCACCGCGCCTTTGCAGCACTCGAACATCAACTCGGGTGTCGCACCATCAGCCGCCTTGGTGATTTCGAGTTCGCCGAACTCGACACAACCTCGGCTATCCTGGGGTCCCGGGCGCGAATTGACGACACCATACTTGACGCTGTCGACTTCGAACCAACCGGTCTCGTAGCCTGGCAAGCGACACCGGGCTTGGGTCACGGTACGGACGCGTACGAGGATGATCAACCTTTGGGAACCTCAAACGTGGGTGTATCCCAGGAGTTGTTGACCACTTGGTCCCATCCCGCGGTCCCTTCGGTCTTGGCCTTGTAGACACCGTCGACCTTGGTGTAGGCGTAGTACTGCATCGCAATCTTCTGATACCAGAGCGTCACGTTTTCGGTTGGCCGCCCGTCCTCGCTCCCATTGATGCTCCACGTCTTGATGAAGCAGGGCATCAGCTTAAACATTAGGTACGGAAAAACCGCTTGCTTGCTGTCCTTGCTGTCCTTGGTTTGCACGAAATGAATCTCAGCTGACGGGAGTGGTCCGCCGGAGATCGAGTGGTGCATGAGTTTGATCGATCCACGGTCAGTGGTCTTCTCGAACGAACATTCACCCAGTTCGCCAACACCGATCGTGATGTCATCGGTACCCGCCTTGGCGCTCTCCTTCGTTTCGCGAACTACTCCAAAGCTAAAGCTATCCACAGCGAACCAATCCTTGTCTTTGTAGCCGGGGATCTGTGAATCGCCTTTGATGCCGTCGATGTGAATGAGAATCATGTTTAGCCCGATCGGTTAATTCGGTAGAGGGAGTGGAAAGGGTGCCGGTACGAATGGGGAAAGGCGTTTGAAGCCTCGAACTGAACGCGAAAGATTAAGATTTGCCCGACGGTAGCTTCGACACCAGACGCAGCGAAACCGTCAAACCCTCGAGCTGGTAGTGTGGTTTAAGGTAAAACTTTGAACTGTAATAGCCGGGATTGCTCGGATCCTCTTCGACCACGACCTCAGCCTCCGCGAGCGGTCGCATCGCCTTCGCCGCGTCGGTGCAGGTGTCGGGGTTGGGCTCGATGTATTGGCTGATCCAGTCGTTGAGCCACGTTTGTAGCCCGTTCCGCGTCATGGATGATCCGATCTTGTCGCGGACCATGCACTTCAAATAGTGGGCGAACCGACAGGTGGCGAAGAGGTACGGCAATCTCGCGGCAAGGTTCGCATTGGCCGTTGCGTCCGGATCATCGTATTCGGTCGGCTTCTGGAGCGACTGAGCGCCAATGAATGCCGCGAAGTCGGAGTTTTTGCGATGGATCAGCGGCATGAATCCATTCTTGGCCAATTCGGCCTCGCGACGATCGCTGATCGCGATCTCCGTCGGACATTTCATGTCGACCCCGCCGTCATCGGTTGGGAACGTGTGGCAAGGCAGGTTCTCAACCGCACCGCCGGTTTCGACACCGCGTATCTGCGTACACCATCCATAGAGCGAGAAGGCGCGATTGATGTTGGTTGCCATCGCGTAAGCGGCATTTGCCCACGTGTAGCGACGGTGATCCGCGTCGGCGACATCCTCTTCGAACGCGAAGTCATCTACCGGATTGGTTTTCGCACCATATGGCAGCCGGGCGAGAAAGCGAGGCATGCACAAGCCGACGTAACGTGAGTCCTCCGACTCCCGCAGACTTCGCCACGGCGCGTATTCGGGAGTCTCAAAAATTTTCGTCAAATCTCGTGGATTGCTCAATTCTTGCCACGAATCGAACTGCATCGTCTCAGGGGCCACTCCCGTGATGAATGGGGCGTGAGCCGCCGCAGCAATCTGCTGCATTTCGGTCATCAACGCGACATCCGGTGGCGTGTGGTCAAAGTAGTAATCGCCCACCAAGCACCCGTAGGGCTGGCCACCAAACTGGCCGAATTCTTCCTCGTAAATCTTCTTGAAAACCGGACTCTGATCCCAAGCCGTTCCCTTGTATTTCTTGAGCGTCTTCGCCAGGTCTCCCTTGGAAACATTCATCACGCGAATCTTGAGCATCTCGCCCGTTTCGGTGTTGTTGACCAAGTGATGCAGCCCGCGCCACGCGCTCTCGAGCCCCTGATAATCACCATGGTGCAAGATTTCATTGATCTGCTCGGTCAGCTTTCGATCGATCTCGGCAATGATTCCCTCGATCGATGCCAAAGCGTCGCCCGAAATGACCGAGGCCCCTTCGAGGACCTGACCAGCGAGCGTCTTGACCGCATTCTCGATCGCTTTGCCGGTCTCGGCGGACTTCGGTCGAAACTCTTTTTTCAGCAGCGAATCGAATTCGCTAACGCCGGTCGTTTCGATGGCACCGGCTTGAAGCTGTTCGTGAGAGGCGTCGGAAGACATCTGGAGTTCCTAATTTGGCAATGGGCTGCGCGGGATGGGTTGGTGGAGAGTCGTTTAGTTCGCTGAATCCGAGTCGTCCTCGGGCTTCGGCGCCGAAGAAAGCGATCGAAGCAACTCCGGATCCTCCAGCACTTGGGCGATCAATTCGCCGGCCCCCGATTTCCCATCCATGTAGGTGATCAAGTTGGCCAACTCCGTTCGCGTCTCCAAAAGTTTTCGCAGTGGTTCCACCTTTCTCGCGATCGCGCCCGGCGAAAAATCGTCCATCGATTCGAAGGTGATATCGACATTCAGGTTCCCCTCACCGGTCAAGGTGTTCGGGACGCGGAACGCGACTCGCGGCTTCATCGCTTTGAGCCGGTCATCAAAATTGTCCACATCGATCTCGACAAACTTGCGATCGGCGACTGGGGCGAGCTTCTCAGCAGGATTTCCCGAAAGGTCTGACAGCACGCCCATCACGAACGGCAACTGGACCTTTTTCTCCGCACCGTAGACTTCAACGTCGTATTCGATCTGAACCCGCGGTGCCCGGTTTCGAGCGATGAATTTTTGTGAACTGGCTTTTGCCACGGATGCTCTCCAATTTGAGGTCGACGAATTCGGTTCGGTTGGACCGGAACCTTGCAATCAATAGGTTGCTCTGGGGGCGTTACGCGGTGGAAAACATCCCCATAAACGACGAAAACGAAACGGCTCAGCTGAAAAATTCATCATCGCTCTCCTCTTCGCCATATTCCGTTTCTTCGGGATCCGCCTCGTCATCCGAGGAATACGATGTCTCGGCGCTGCCCATTTCGATCGCTTCGCTAAGCTCGGAAGTCGCGGAGATTCCGCCGATCTCCCGTGCCCTACCTAACCCTTCAGGTATCAAGTCCTGCAAAATCTCAATGAACGACTTGGTCGCCAATCGCTTGGCCCTTAGCAGTAGCAGTGGGAGCGGACTGGAGGGTTCGTGCGTCTGGTAGTACTCGAGGATTCGATCGATCGTCGCGATCGCTTCCTGCCGTGACGTGATCTTGCCATTGGAACGAATGGTTGGTTTCCTGGCACCCGAAGCCGCGGAGGCTTTGGAAGATTGAGGTTTAGCCGAGGGGTGGTCCTCGTCGTCGCCGTTCTCTTCCTGGACCTCCGGTAGGTCCGAGCCACCTCGTTGTTCCCACCAAGTTGCGAACTGCGCATCGATCCGTTTGAGCAAGTCGCGGAGGGGCTGAAGGTTCGGCGCTTTCCTCGTACCGACCTGCTGTGTCACGAACCTTTCTAAAGACTCGCAGGCATCGAGCGACGCGGCAACCGCTCCACGCCGCGCCGCGATCTGTTCAATTTCACAATTGTTGATGATCGCCTGGGCTTCGGCGCTGGCACGACGGGGTTCGTCCTCGCCGGCCGCCGGCTTGACATCCGCCCAAGCCACCGAACCCAGCAGTGGCACCGACAACAGCGGGGCCATTTCGATCGGCCGAAGCAAGTTCCCGGCCGCGAGCGCCATCACGGCATTGACCCTGGCGGTCGGATCGTTGTCATCGTCCGCGTCCAACTCAGGATGCAACGTTTCCCAGAACTCCGATGCGATCCGATTGGTCAACTGCAATGCGGTGCTAAACCCCTCGACCCCTTCGTTGCGGAGCGCGGCCTGGCAGAGATACCCACACACCCGAAGGTCCTTGGAACGTTCCAAAAGTGCGAGCGAGTTTCTCTGAACCAGTCGCCAATCGGGCTCCTCGCCTTCGATCACGACGTCGCCCATCTGCTGCTCGGGTTTGCCCGCCGCCGCCTGCTCCAGTTCTGAAAAGAGCGGGTCGTACTCGAGATCCTCACCGGCGGGACGATCGGGTCCGACGGGGCTCAAGAGTAAATCGAGGTCGATCGAAGCCATGGTCACCCAGGTCGGCGGATTGCAGATTGCTGGCTTAAGGTGAAGCAATCGCGAAGCTTGAACTCGCCGCCACAATTGCGGATCCGAGACGTCCCCGAGCAAGTGTAGCACACTCCACGGCGCGTCCACCAAAATCACGGATCGTCCACCAAAATAAGGCGTGGGAACCAAGCCTGCAAAGCCCCGGCCGCACCGCAGCGGGGAGGAGGGCTCGCGAACCTCCGCCATTCATTCATCGACTGAATCGAAGGTCAAATCGAAGTTGGGAGTCTTGGAACCGTTCGCGGGAGATGGCAATCGCCGTCCCCAGACCGATTTCCATGATCCCCAAGTCCCTTCCGGGGTCCCAAGCCAAACGGATTCCGGGATGGAGCGCGGCCGTCGCATCACGATTGACCGGTTCTAACCCAAGCGGACCGGTTCGCAATCCCGTGAGAAAATTGAGACTCGTCAATTCGAGCGTCGGCATCACGGCAGTGGTGAGCGTCTCGTACCAAACCGTGCTGATTCCAAATCCGTAGCGGAGCACGTCTCCGGAGACCTGCGGATTGCCTCCCAGCGGGATCCAATATCGCAGCTCGCCATGCAGGTACGTCCAATCGTTGTAACGGTATCGAAACAGCCCGCCGGGTTCCATCGAGACGTGACCCGTCCCGGCTCCCAAAGCCGCGTTGCCCGTCGGCGTGTGAATCCGCAGCATTTGAGTGATTTGGGTTCGGTGGCCGTCGAGAAGTCGGAGCTTCTGCGTGATCCGAATATCGCCGACGCTGGTGTGGCCATCGCCAAAATCGGGTGTGTACCCGCGTACAGGAATCTCCGTTTGGACCGACGCCGCATCGCTGGCGACCTCGAACATGAATGCGAACTCTCGGTAGTCGATGTCACCTTGGTAACCGGGTCCGCGTGGTGCCGTGGCCCAAAAGTACTCGCTCCGATCCGGAAACTCGACGCCGAACCCAAAGTCGCTACGAAGCCGAAACTGGTTTAGCGGTTGCGTGGTTTCAACGTGTAGGGGCGCGTGGGGGACCATCAAAATCCCAAGTCCCGAATCGACGCGTTGACGCGTCGACCAAACGAGTTCCCACCCCTCGCGAATCAATCTCTCGAGTCTCCGGGCCGCTTGCCCGACGTATCGTCCTGATCCAAGACTCGAGCGATCCTCACTCGCGGTGACCCGAGGCATGGATCCCCATCCGCCAAGGGGATCGATGGTCAACGGCCTCGCGAACATCGCGTCGTCCCAGGGGTCACCCGAGAGCAAGCCGGATTCCTCCTGCTCTCCACCGGGCATGGCGGATTGCCGAAGGCGACGCAAGAAAGGGTCGTCTTGCGTCCAGTCTGCTTCGTCGATCCGGCGGCCGGGGTCGGGAAAGGTCGATTGCGTGGCGCCTGGCTGGGGCTCTAGGCCTGGCGGGAGAGCCTCCGCGGGCACGGGGGCCTCCGCGGGCACGGGGGCAGGGAGCTGCTCGGGATCCTCCGCGTCGAGTTCGGACAGGCGGTACGGATGCGATGCAGGGTAGAACGGCGGTGCCGGCTCGACGATTCCACGCTGGTGATCGCGCGCAGCGTCGTCCGACGAATCTCGCGACCGGTAGCCTTTCGACAAGAACATCGGCCGCGCGGCGCCAGTGGACGAGTTCGTTGGCGGGGGTTGGGCAGGATGGTTGACGATCACGTTGGGGTGCACCTGAAGCGCCGTCGTGTCCCGACGCGTGACGACCGGCAGCCCCACGATCGCAAGATGATTCTGTCGATGCTGGTCCGGCGGTGCGACGGGTGCTGGGTGAGATATGGGGTCGGTTGCCGCCGGACGGATCGGATTGACCGAGTCCATGGGGAGGAACTCGGGAAAGATGATGGGATCTGCTGGGTTTGCGACCGCCGGCCTATCGCTCGCATCGATCATCTCGAAGTCGTCTCCCGCGCTGGGTTTCATGTTGCCCAATGCGGCCCAAAGCCCAATCAGGATTGCCAGTGGCAATGGGCTGAGCGAGGCGGCGCCGATTGGGGCGTGTCCAAGCGATGGAATGACGACAAAAATCATGACGTTGTGTGACGAAATGTGGCTCCCCGTCGGACCTCGCTCGTCCGCTTCCGCAACAGCCCTCGTGGAATGCATCAGCAACGAGGCAACCCCGCGGCGACCTGGAGACAAACTTTTGCCGCGCGCGGCGGTGCGGACCGAAACGTACGAGTTGTATCGGTTGTATGGGCCAAGAGCATCCGAATAAGTTTGCGATAATTCTTCGACTCGACATTCAATCGATTATCCTGATAGCATTCTCGCCTGAGCAGCGGCTCGCGGTCCGCCAACCGCCATCGATTACCCACTCTGCGGAGCGGCCTAAGATCGACTCGAATCACGACTCTCTGTCGGCGTCAGGCTATTCCCGCTTTTTTTTGAAGGCGGATATTGGTTTCATGACATGCACCGCTGGGAATCCCTGCAGCGGCAAAGCCATGAGCCGGTGGAGTGATTCGAAATTACTTTTCCCCCAATCGGTCGAGGCGTATCGATGCGGTACGAATGCAACTTCGGAACTCTCGAGTCAGGTCGGAGCTCGGGCTCAAGCGGCGGAGACGGAAAGTTTCGGATCGCGGTGCTGGGCGA
>JBGTCJ010000641.1:0-2603 GCA_041748895.1 Pirellulaceae bacterium | reverse complement strand
GTCGGTGATGCGCCCCGGACCGTACAGTGTTGCCCAGGTCAAATTGAATAGTACCCTCTGTCCCGGGCGTATCGAATGGAGATCGCCAAATCCGTTCCCCACGAACACACGGGTGTGTGTCTGCAGATCAAATGTTCGGGGATTACCAGCTGCGTTTCCGTCTTGGTAGGGCGTTGCGACCAGCTTCAAGGTGTCCGCGTCAACCGAATCGATTTTCCATAATCTCTGTCGTCTCCAGTCAAAGGAGAAGTCATCTTCGATCTGAAAACACCGACGAAAATCGACCTCGGGTGTGACGCGATTGTTTGGACCCGGCGGAGGCGGAGTTTTGTCATCGGGGGCGCGGAGGTAGAACAGCCCGTGCAGATGCGTCCCGAGCGGAATGTCACGTACATCGGCGGGAGAACCGTGAAAATAAACAGCCCCATAGGGAAGCATCACCGCATCGATCGGCAAATCCCAGTCGCCACGAAGCTGGTTGTCATTCCGATCGACTCGGAACAAGAAGCGACGTTCCAGGTGGTCGAGATGAATTAACTCCCCCGAAACCGCATGGGCCGACCCAGGTGGCGGGAACTGCCCACCGACGAGTTGGTACCACTGAAACTCCTCTTTTGGTAAGCCTTTCCTTCCCGAGTCCGCCGGAACCGGGCCGTCGGCATCGGTGCGAAATCTCAGTGGTTCCTCCGCGATCAACGCGGACGCGGTCACAACCAAGCCCAAGACGAAGGTGAGTAGGCGCATGGATCGATCGTCATCGGATGATTACGCGAGGAGTTCGGAAAGGGGACGCACACTGTCCTGAAAACGATCCGCCTGGACGCCAGCTCGATGAAGCATGGTGAGCAGCAGATTGCTGAGCCTGGCATCACCATCGACGGGTCGCGAGCAGATCCGATAGTGGCCACTCGCATCAGCGACGTTGTATTGCCCGATGTGAGGCAAGTTGTAGTCGACATGCTGACCATGCTTGTAACCGAGTGCCTTGCCACCGGCAAGCAGCGTGGGCAGATTGGCATTGCCGTGGCTGTGACCATACGCCATACCGCTTCCCCAAAGCACCTGGGTCGTGTCGAGAAGTGGTTGCCCGTCCTCTTCTTGGTGCAACTTGAGCTGATCGAGGAAGTAGCTGAATTGTTCGATCAGGAATGTGTCTGTTTGCGTCAGCCTCCGCAACTGCTCCGGATCGCCATTGTGATGCGATAGATTATGCCGGGTTTGTGAAATACCGATGTCGGGGATGGCGCCGCCATTGGACTCGCTGCAAATCATGCAAGTGATCACGCGAGTCGAGTCGGTCCGCAATGCCATGACCATGAGGTCGTAAAAGAGCCGGTAATAGTCAGTCACCATCGTCATGTCGAGTTTTTGACTCAGCCTCACGGCCTCATCGCGTTTCAGTTCCGGCTTGGGAATGTTCAGCCAGGTATCGGCCCGTTGGGTACGTACCTCGACTTGTCTAACGGCGGTCAAATACTCGTCGAGTTTGTTGCGGTCGCTATTCCCCAATCTGTCCGTGACACGTTTTGCATCATCGGCGACGACATCGAGGATGCTGCCGCGTCGGGTCAGACGCCGACGAATCGAGTCCTTGCTCTCTTTTTCAACCCCAAAGAGCGCATTGAAAATGGTTACCGAATTGCGCTCGACCGGCAGTTGGATTCCGTCGCGAGACCACGCAAGTGAGTGTCCCTCGATCGCCATTTCTAGTGACGCGAAACGGGTGGCGCTGCCTTGCACCTCGGCGATCAATTGGTCGGCTGAAACGGAATTGCGAAACGCTCCGCCATCACCGGGGACATTGGCCCCGGTAAGCCAAACTTTGTCACAGTTGTGGTGTTTACCGATCACCATTGGGTGATGCAGACCACTGATCGGCGTCACGTCGGTACGATGCCTTTCGAGCGATTGCAGAGGTTTGGTGAACTCGAATTCTGCGCCCGCTTTTTCGATCTGCCAGGTGAGCGTGTTGACCCCGTTGGGGATGTATAGGAAGACGCTCCGTTTCGGTTCTGAGCGACCCGCGGACTTCGTCTTGGTAGCCGGGGTAGCCATGCAATCTAGCATCGGCAAGGCCATCGAGACGCCTACGCCACGCAGAACTTGTCGCCTTCCCATTCTCCACCGGTTGAGGTTGAGGTAGCTCATCGTGCTTGACCCTAGGGTTTATAGGATGGCGGAAAACGAAAATATTTGGAGCGACATGGTTTGGGACAGAGGCTAACGCTTCTCGAATAGAGCGGACAGCACGAACTCCCGCACGATTTCTCGTACGTGATAGCCCTTGGCCCGCCCGGCAGCGGCGATTGCGTCGAGTTCATTACGATCGTTAAACGACATCGTTCGCCGCAACCCGTAGGTCGCCAGCTTTTCAACGAACGCCACATTAAAGGCGTCCAGGTCGTCCATCAAAAGCTGCTTGAATTGTTCGGCGGTCTCGTACCGTCTCCCATCGGGCAATCGGCCAGAGGAATCGACCGACGGATAGTCCCCCATGCCTTCGACCACTTCTTCGGTCCGCCAGCGACCGATCGCATCATAGTTTTCAAACGCAAATCCAAGGGGATCGATTTTACTGTGACACGACGCGCAGCGGGCGTCAT
>JBGTCJ010000640.1:0-1931 GCA_041748895.1 Pirellulaceae bacterium | reverse complement strand
CCATAGACGAGCTTGACGACGTTTTCGACCTTCGCAGGCTTGGCACCGTAGCAAGACCATGCAGCGGCAATTGTCAACGCGAAAGGATGCAGTGTTGATTCATCCTTAAGCAGCGAAACCGTTGGTGGTTCTGAAAGAAGCGGAGATGTTTGGAACCCGGCGCCTCGGAATCCGGAAACATCCTCAAGTTGAATCGGTGGTTGCACGCCAGCACTAAACAACGGATCTGTCATGCGGGGATTTGCCCTCTTTAGAGAGTCACGCGATCAAGCCGCGGACAAGTCAGTCGACAGGATTGTAGCAACGCCGACGCCGACGCCGACGCCGACGCCGATTGAACGGTCAGTCGGCGATAGCAACCTCCGGCACGTCTGTCTCGGAAGTACTAATCGTGACCTTTGCTCGATCTGGATTGCGAAGCATCAATGCACCAACGACGGCCACTGCGCATGCGACTGCGCCAGCGGTGAACGTCGAGTGAATCGCGCTCACGAACGCCGAGTCGACCTGGTCCTGCACAAACCCTGCAAGTGAGTCAGGAACAAGGGTCATAAGCTCGGTAAACTGGTTCTGGCTGGCCATTTCGGCGATTTGATCGACTATTTGTGGTTCGAGTTCTGACTCGGCAAGTTGATCTGTCGTAAAGAACCCAATTCGGTTCTGCAAGAACGATCCAAGGATCGCGATGCCCAGAACCTGACCGATGTTGCGCATTGTGTTCAGAATGCCAGAAGCACTGCCAGCGATTCTGTGCGGCACATCTCGCATGGCAGCGGCGGTCATCGGCGAAAACGTCATGCCCATTCCAAGGCCCGTTATGGCCATCGAGGGCGCCAGAGAAAGCGGTGTGGTTTCAAGGCTGATCGATTGAACAATGAGCAAAATGCCAATCGTCATCAATCCCGTTCCGGCAACGAGTATCCATCGGGGTCCGAATCGATCGGTGAAGCGGCCGGCGAACGGTGCAGCGATGAGGATCATGATCGACATCGGAGTCATCGATAGCCCGGCCTTGATCGGTGAATATCCAAGAGCTTGCTGCAGAAATAGCGTCATTGGGAAGAAGATACCAAGCATTCCAAACGCGACGATGGTCGCGATAATGTTGCTCACCGTGAAATTGCGGATCTTGAACAGCTCCAACTTGATCATCGGATCGGGAACTCTGCGTTCCCACAGGATGAACATGGTGAGGAGAAGAGCGCTTCCCGCAAACGAAAGCAGAATCGCGGGACTTGTCCAGCCGAGCCGGTTGCCCTCGATGCAGGCAAACACCAGAGCAAAAATGCCGGTTCCAGAGAGAGCCAGCCCACCCCAGTCAACTTTGCCGGAGGCCATTGGATCAGTCGATTCGGGGATGACCTTCAATGTGAGGTAAATGAGGAGTATTCCGACCGGCAGATTGATAAGGAAAATCCACTCCCATGCGTAATTGGTGACGATGAATCCACCCAGCACTGGGCCCACGATCGCACCAAGTGCCACAACGCTTCCCCAGATGCCAAGCGCGGTCCCTCGCTTCTCCGCCGGGAATGTAACCATCAGGAGCGATAGGGTCTGGGGCATCATGAATGCTCCACCGATGCCCTGAAGGACGCGCGCGAAGATCAGAACGTTCACGCCGGAAATACCGAGCTGCTCTCCGAGCCAGGCTGAAGCCGCACACAGAACTGATGCGGCCGTAAAAACCGTCATGCCTACCAGGAACAGCTTCTTGCGCCCAAACACGTCGCCAAGTCGCCCGAACGACAACAACAAGACCGCATACGACAAGATGTAGGCGTCAAGAATCCACTGGATCTGCGTGAGGGTCGCGCCGAGATCGTCCTTGATCTTCACCTGCGCCACGTTGACGATGGTGGTGTCCAGCAGCAGCATGAAGATCGCCATGCAGAGAACACCGAGCACAAACCATGGATTCTGTGACCCAG